>JAIPCC010000055.1 GCA_021738405.1 Crocinitomicaceae bacterium
ACCGTGACGGAAAACGTCGTGAAATACTCGCCAAACGCCATCATCATCGTTGTTTCCAATCCGTTAGACGTCATGACTTACTGCGCATTCTTGAATGCCAACATGCCATCTTCTCGTGTATTTGGTATGGCTGGTGTCTTGGATACCGCCCGTTACCGCGCATTTTTGGCCGAAGAACTCAACGTTTCACCAAAAGACATCCAAGCTGTATTGATGGGTGGCCACGGCGATACAATGGTTCCACTACCGCGCTACACTACCGTTGGTGGTATTCCAGTTACCGAACTCATCGACGAAGCACGCCTCAACGAAATCATCGAGCGCACCAAATTTGGTGGTGGTGAAATCGTTAAACTACTCGGTACTTCTGCTTGGTATGCACCAGGTGCAGCGGCTGCCCAAATGGTAGAGGCAGTTGTCCGCGATCAAAAACGTATTTTCCCAGTTTGCGCTTGGTTACAAGGCGAATACGGTTTGTCTGATATCTATTTAGGCGTACCTGTAGTTTTGGGTAAAAACGGTATCGAAAAAATCATCGAACTTCACCTCAATGAAGCAGAGCGCGCATTATTAGCAGACTCAGCTGAAGCGGTAAAAGGTGTGATGGAAGTACTAGACAACATGAACGCAAACGCTTAATTTAGGTTTTCAAAATACCAGAAATCCGAATTGTTTTAAATTTCAAATCAAAAAACCGCGAGTGTGAGCTCGCGGTTTTTTGGTTTAAGGAAGTTCGATAGCCCCAATATCCGGCGGGTTGTTGCGGCCTTGACCTAAAATGTCGGTGAAAACAGTTGAGCTAATGCCTTTGTTGCTCAAGGATGAATTGCCTGTAAAGTTAAAATCTCTTTCTGCAGGATTCACAAATAATGGCGCCATGTTCCAAAACAACTGGCTCCCATAAAAAGAATCGGTATAAGTGGTTTCTGATTTGAACACGCTGTAGTCGAAGTCAAAATTGAGTTGCACACCGGCCATTTGGATGGTATCCATCGCAATTTCGGTATTTAAGTTGCCGTAAATGACACAATTCTTAAATACGCCTTCTTCAATGCTCGAGACCAGCGTTTGGTTTTGGGCGTAGTCGTTGTAATAATTACTGATGCCTACTGCTGGGTTGGTGGAGGCGCCGTAACCGAGTAAATTGCAGTGATTGAAATGGAAGTCTCCGCCCTGCAAAACCAACAGCGCGTGCGTGCCGTTTTGTGAAATTATGCAGTTTTCTGCCTTTACCTTAGCGCCGGCAAAAATGAAGATGCCGTAACGCGCTTGGTTGTAAATTTGCGTATTTTGAATGTGGAGCGTGTAGCTGGTATTGCTGGGGTCTTCGCTGAACAAATGCACGCCGGAGGTGCCGTTTTTGAGAATGGCGTAATTGATGTTGCTCGGCAGTGCTTCGCGCAAGTAAATCCCGTAGTATTGCCCACTCACATCTTGGTAGTCTTGCTCTAGGCGGTCTCCCTGAAAAATCACTTCATTGCCGAGTTGCCCTTCTATTTGTAAAGACCCTTTGTAAACATACAACAGCGCATTTTTGTGGAGGTGTACTTTTGTACCGGCTGGTATGGTCAATGTTTTAGCCGAGTCTACGATGGCGGCGCCGTAAATGACATGCGGTTTGTCGTTGGGCCAAACGCCTTCGTTGAAATCAAATATATCTAACTGAAAATTGGAATAATGAAAATAAGCGTCTTGGCCCCAGGCAGCGAGTTTGACGTATTGGTCTTTGCCGTTGGTGCGAAAGCGCACTGAATCTTCGATAATCAAGGGGTTGGTGCTGCTGTTTACGGCTAAAGTAACCTCCACAAAAATGAACAAAGAATCTTTGGCTTCTAGCAAGAGGTCTTTGTGCAAAACACCCGGCGTGCCATCTACATTGATGCGATAAACAGAAGCTGCACCGCCCATGAGCTCGATTTCTTCGATTTGAAGGCTGCGCTGGTCGGGGTTGTAAATTTTGAAAGACTTGGTGGTGGAGCCAATGGTGGTGAAAACGGTGTCAAAAACCAATGTGTCTGTGGAAAAGGTAAGGTTTGATTTGGAGAGCAAAACCTGCTTATTGCAAGAGCTGAGCGTGCTCCAAAAGAACAAACCGACCAAAACCGTAAAAGCGTAGAAATAGCGCATAGAAAGACAACGCACAAAGCTAAAGAATATTGGTGGTTCAGCTCAATTTTAGGTAAAAATGTTCTTTGGCTTGCCCCGGACGCGGACTCAGCAGGCCAAAAAAGTAGCAATCAGCCGTGAAATGGAATGTGTTGGCTGCAGATATTTTTTGCCAATAGTGTTGGTTTTCTTTAACGTGTGGCTCAAGGACGATAAAAATGGATTCTGGATGAATGACTTGCTGCTGAATGGTTTGCTCAAAGTGGTGTAATTGATCGTGTGGAACGATGCAAATGCATGGTTTTGAGCTGTTTTGATCAAAAGACACAAGGTCGCAGAGCAAATGATCAGGTAGCGCTTCGCTCAGCTTGGCAACAAATGCCCTCGTTTTTTTGGCTTTGATTTGGCGTGTAAAGGGTGCATCTTTTTGGGGATTTAAGCACCCCACGACATCCACCAACCAATAAGCAAAAGGCGAGTGTGTGCCATGGCGGCCTTTGGCTTTCCACAGAAAAGCTGTATATTCGATGCAGCGAAACATAACGCAAAATAACAAAAAAGAAACCGATGTCGGTCCAAACTAATTCGCATACAGAAACGCAAAGGCAAGCCATTCAAAATGGTCAGCAAACCCTTCCCGTTTTGCGCCCTTGTCGCTTGGGCGATGGCATCCTGAGTATCACCGAAGCCCAACAAGAACGTTACCGTCAGGTCGCGCGTTTTTTTAATGAAGCGCTGCACTTTTTTATTCCTGCCTCTGGTTCAGGTTCACGTATGTTCGCATTTCTTTTCGATTACTTGCAGCACCCGGATGCAGAAAACACCAAGCAAGCAGAGCGTTTTTTCAGTAGGCTGCAAGATTTTGCCCTTTTTCGTCAATTGCCGCAAGACATTCAAAACGCCTATTTAGCGGGAGACCTCACTTTGAGCGCTTTTATCGAAGTGTTAATGGGTGCCGACGGCCTCAACTTTGGCGCGCTGCCCAAAGGCTTAATTTCTTTTCATATCCACGAGCCTTTTGTGCTCAATGCTTTTCAAGAGCACTTGAGCCAAGTTCAGACCTTAGCACAAGGCCCGATTCATTTTCATTTTACCATCCAAGAAGACTTCCATCAAGCTTTTGAAAAGTGCGTGGCCGAATTGGCTGCTGTGACGGGCCACAACTATCAGGTGACCTATTCAAGTCAAGATAAAAATACAGATGCGTTTGTCTTTGACGCGCACCAAGAATTAGTCCTCGACGCAAACGGCAAACCCTTGCGCAGACCAGCAGGCCACGGCACGCTGTTACAAAACCTAGAAACAATTCAGTCTCCGTATGTTTTAGTCAAAAACATCGACAACATTCAGCATTTTAGCCAAAGACAGCCGAGTAACGCCAATTGGGAATTCCTTTTGGGCTTGCAAATCGAGGTCAGAAAAGCCCTGCGTCAATTTGTATCTAGCGCAGATCAGGCTGGTTTTGAAAGTTGGAACGAGCTCTTTGGTTTAATAGACCCCGCGCAATTAAAAGATTGCACGCCTAACGAATGGCAAGCGCTCTTGAACAAACCGCTGCGTATTTGTGGCATGGTGCGCAACGACGGCCAACCTGGTGGCGGCCCCTTTTTCGTGGAAATGAACGGTGCCGCAACCAAACAAATCGTCGAAAAAGCGCAGCTGCACGGCCATCCTGAAGCCAGCAAGCTCATGCTGCAAAGCGCTTACTTTAATCCGGTTCTGATGGTCCTGAGCCCCTGTGATCTCTCGGATAAGCCCTTGCCTTTACAGCAATTTGCAGATCCGAACACCTATTTTGTGGTGGAAAAGAATCAAGGCGGTGAACGCGTCTATTTTGTAGAGCAACCCGGTTTGTGGAATGGCGCCATGGCCAATTGGAACACCCTTTTTGTAGAGGTGCCTTCTGCTGTTTTTTCGCCGGTTAAATCTGCCTTAGATTTACTGGATTTTGCGCATCAAGCAAACAAAGGCGCTTAGAATTGGTTACTTTTGTAAGCCAAAATCAAAAAACATGATACCCGTAACTGTTTATAGCGAAATGACGCCCAATCCTTCAACCATGAAGTTTGTGGCCAACAAATATTTATTGCCAACCGGAGCCTCTGTTGAGTTTGAAAACAAAGCAGCTGCCAAAGGTTATTCTCCGCTCGCCGAAGCCCTTTTCGACTTCCCATTTGTAACCAAAGTTTTTATTGCGGTCAATTTCATTACGGTTGCCAAAACAGACAACGTTCCCTGGGATTTCATCACCATGGAGCTCCGCGAGTTCATCCGCGAATGGATCAGCTTTGAAAAAGAAGTTTTAATTGCCATGCCGAGCCAAATTCAGCACGATACCCCGACCGATACGCCTTCAGGTGCTGCAAGTTCCCAAACGAGTGCTCCTCAACCCAATTTTGCAGCTTCTCCACTAGACGACGCCATCATTGACCTCCTAGATCAATACGTGAGGCCAGCCGTTGCCAACGACGGCGGTGCCATTGATTTTCTCGGATTTGAAGACGGAAAAGTAACGGTTATGCTTAAGGGATCTTGCGCAGGTTGCCCTTCCTCGACAGCTACTTTGAAAGGCGGCATCGAAAACCTACTCAAGCAACATTTGCCCGAAGTGCAAGAAGTAGTCGCTTTTAACGCCTAATTTTGACGCAAATAGTGTCTATGTGCTAATTTTGCGTTATTTTTAGATGAACAACTTTTTAAACTTGTTGTTTCTCAACAAGACCTATGTCGCTCATTACGCCCACATACCAACTCAAAGACGCACTTAAGAACCATTTCGGTTACGATCAATTCAAAGGCGCCCAAAAGCAAATCATCGAAAATGTATTAGCAGGCCGCAATACCTTTGTCCTGATGCCCACTGGCGGCGGCAAATCTTTGTGCTACCAATTGCCTTCCCTGATTTTACCCGGCACCTCCATTATTGTGTCTCCGCTCATTGCGCTCATGAAAAACCAAGTAGATGCCGTACGCGGCTTTTCTCAGACGGGTCAGATAGCGCATTTCATGAATTCTTCACTCAGCAAAGCAGAAATCGCGCAAGTGAAGTCCGATGTCTTGAGTGGCCAGACCAAAATGCTCTACGTAGCACCAGAGTCGCTCACTAAGAAAGAAAACATCGATTTTCTAGCAGCGGTTCCAATCTCCTTTTTTGCCATTGACGAAGCGCATTGCATCTCGGAGTGGGGCCACGATTTCAGGCCTGAGTACCGCCGCTTGCGCGAAATTTTCGAAAAAATCTCTTCGGTTCCGATCATTGCCCTCACGGCAACGGCCACCCCAAAAGTCCAGCACGACATCCAAAAGAACCTCAACATGCTGGATGCCGATGTCTTTAAGTCTTCTTTCAACCGAGACAACCTCTATTACGAAATTCGCCCCAAACGCGAAGTAGAGAAACAAATTATCCGTTACATCAAGCAGCACGAGGGCCAAAGCGGCATCATTTACTGCCTGAGTCGCAAAAAAGTAGAAGAAATTGCAGAGCTGTTGCAAGTCAATGGCATCAATGCGCTTCCTTACCACGCTGGCCTAGACGCGAGTTCACGGGCGCGCCACCAAGATGCCTTCCTCATGGAAGAAGTGGAGGTGATTGTAGCCACCATTGCTTTTGGCATGGGCATCGATAAACCCGATGTACGCTATGTCATTCACCACGACATCCCCAAATCCATCGAAAGTTATTACCAAGAAACCGGGCGCGCGGGTCGCGACGGCGGCATTGGTGAGTGCGTGGCTTTTTACAGTTACAAAGACATCGAGAAACTCGAAAAATTCCTGCAAGGCAAAGCCGTCACTGAACAAGAAATCGGCCGCCAGTTATTGCATGAAATCGTCTCTTATGCCGAGACCTCCGTTTGTCGTCGCAAATTCATTTTGCATTATTTTGGCGAAGAATTCAGTCATGAAGACTGCCATGAAAAGTGCGACAACTGCAAGCGTCCGCAAGAGCGCATGGAGGGTGGTCAGTACCTCAATTTCTTATTGCAAAGTGTTGTTGCGCTCGACCAAACTCAAAAATCCAAGCATTACTGCGCTTTCCTATCCGGGCACGTCAATGCGGATATCAAAGCCTACAAACACGACCAATTGCCTTTGTTTGCAATCGGCAAGGACCACGATGAACACTTCTGGAATGCCGTCATCAGACAAGCAGTTGTGGCGGGCTACCTCTATAAAGATGTCGAAACCTTCGGTACGCTCAAGCTGACGCCAAAAGGAACTGCATTTTTAGCCGCGCCAGATAGCTTCATGTTGTTCAAACAACACGATTTCTCCAACACCGACGACGACGACATCATTCTCAATCAAAAAGGCGCGGCCTTTGATGAGGAGCTGTATGCGCAACTTCTGGAGCTCCGTCGCAAAGTGGCCAAGCAAGCGGGTGTGCCACCATTTGTGGTGTTCCAAGAGCCTTCCCTGCGCGATATGTGCCTGCAGTATCCAATTGATTTAAATGAGTTGACGGCTATTCAAGGCGTTGGCACCGGCAAAGCGCAGCGCTATGGTGCGCCATTCATTGCGCACATTGCAGCGCACGTCGAGGCCCATCAAATAGAGCGCCCCCAAGATTATGTGGTCAAGTCCTTGATCAATAAATCAGGTGCAAAAGTGCAGCTCATCCAAAACATCGACCGTAAGCTCCCCTTAGAAGACATCGCTAAATCTCAAGGAAAGTCTTTTGAGGCCCTGCTCGAAGAACTCGAAACAGTAGTGAACTCCGGTACCAAACTCAATATCGCCTATTACCTCAATGAGGTATTAGATGCCGATAACCAAGCCGAAATCATCGATTATTTCATGAGTGCAGCATCCGACGACCTCATTACAGCCTACCACGAATTTGACGGCCTGTATACCGAAGAAGAATTGCGTTTAGTCCGCATCAAGTTCTTGTCGGAATTCGGAAATTAATCTTTTTTGTAGAGTGCCTTCCAGGCCGAATTGCGCGTCACGCTGTGGTACTGCGTTTTGGCTTCTTGGAATATAGCGCGGCCTAATTTCATGCCTTTCTTACTTTTGGCAAGTGCCTCGTAAATAGGTAAAACAAATTTGCGGCGTCCAATTTTGTTCAAAAAGGCCTTTAATTGCGGCTCGATCTCAAAAATGTAGTCCGATTGTGCTGCGAGCACAAACCAATCACACAATATTTCGCTGTTTTGCGTCTGGGCAAAATGGAATTGTTTATCGAGTTGTCTGAGGCGTGCAGGTTTGGTTTGTGGTGCTAAGGCGCGGATAAACAATTGCCATTCTTGGATGAGGTAGGCGTTGTATTGGACCTCAATGCGTTGTTTGATTTTTTTGCGCTTGCCGTTTTTGCGGATCCATTTGTATTTAACAACGGGTTTGAAGGGGTCTTTGCCCGCATTAAAGGCTTTTGCGAACCCTTTGATTTGGTCGAGTCTTGGGGCTACAATTGCTGCGCAATTTGGGGGCAAGCCGGGCTCGTAAATCCATTGGCGGTAATTGAAATCGGTTCCGCTTTTGGCCAGTAATTGGGTTTCTAGGTAATCGATGAAGCGGTCTGCACTGATGGTTTGAAACGCAAAGTGCTTGAAATACTTTTTGAGAAAGACATCTAGTTTGGCCCTGCCAACCGCTTGTTCTAGGGTGCGAAAGAAAAACGCGCCTTTGACGTAAGCGATATCAGACATCGCGATATCCGGGTCGCGGTTGACTAAATCGAGGTGTAGTTTGCTGTCTTGCAAGCTGCTGTCTGCAGCCATTTCGGCAAGGGTTTGTTGAAGTTCGCCAAATTCTACTTGCGCTAAGATATCGGCAATTTCTTTGCCGCGCAGCGCCTCCATGATGCGTTGTTCAAAGTAAACGGTGGTGCCTTCATTGAGCCAGAGGTCTGACCACGAATGGTTGGTCACTAAATTGCCAGACCAAGAATGTGCTAACTCGTGCGCAACCACAGAGACCAAGCTTTTGTCTCCGGTGAGTAGCGTTGGGTTGGCAAAGGTGAGCATTGGGTTTTCCATGCCGCCAAACGGAAATGAGTAGGGGAGCACCAAAACGTCGTAGCGCCCCCATTGGTAGGCACCGTATAAATCTTCGGCGACGCGCATCATTTGCGGCAAGTCTTCAAATTCTTTGGTGCATTCTTGGAGCAGTTCTTTTTCGGCATAAACACCGCAGTGTTGCCCGAGGTCTTTGAAGCCGATGTCGCCGACGGCCAGTGCAATGAGGTAGCTCGGAATCGCTTTGGTCATTTCAAAATGATAGCGTCCGCTTTTGTTGAGTTTGGTGGGGTTTTTGGCACTCATGAGCGCCAGTAAGTCGTTGGGTACTTTTACGTCGGCGCTGTAGGTAATGCGGTTGGAGGGCGAATCTTGGATTGGGATCCAGGTACGCGTCAGGATGGCTTGCCCTTGGGTGTAGAGAAAGGGTTTGGTTTTGGAGCTCGTGAGGGCGGTGTCCAGCCAATCCAAGGCTCCAGAGGCTTCGGTGGTTTGGTAGTAAATATTGACGTCTGCAGTTTTGGCATCTACATTGACCAAAAGCGCTTGCCCAATGATACTGTCTTTGTCCATTGGCCCGATGGTGAAGTCGGTTTCTTTCTCGGCGCCTTTTGGACCCAAAGTCACTTTTTGGATCAAGAGTCCTTTGACGTCAAAAATGGCGGTATCTGCCCCGCGGTTGCGCATTTGGTGTCTGGCAATACCGTAAATGGTTTTGGCTGCGAAATCAACCTCGAGGTCGAGGTGCAGGTGCTGGGTATTGATTTGATCTAAATTGGCGTAGCTGTGGTCGTCGTTGGGTCTTTGGCTGAGTTGTTCGGTGGCAGCAGGTTGCTTACTGGGCGCACCAGAACAAGACCAAAGCAAAAGAGTAACGAAGAACAGTAGCGCGCGCATCAAGGAGTAGTTTGGAGTCTAATATAGCCAAATTTTTCTTGCGGACCAAGCACGCCGTAGGTATAGATCCCTCGATTTTGAAGATCAAACTCAAAAGCTTTCGGAATCAGCAAGATGTTTTCGGTAGCGCGCTCATGGCTCACCTGACGCTGCATTTGCCCAGTTTGGATATCGATGCGCACCCAAGCGCCTACATTTTTATTTTTAGACAAACTGAACGTAGCCACTTCCTTTAAGCCCTCTTTAAACACCCCGTTTTCGTCGTAATTAGTTTCTGTGTCGTTGAAAATAAAGTTCAAGGACGTACTGTCCATAAAACTGGCGTAGGAGCTAAAAGGGCCGTAATCATTGATGCTGACTTGAATTTTGGGAATGCGTTGCTCCCAGCGCAACTGACCACTCGGGTCAATGCAAAAGGCGACGATATCGTTGTAGTAATAATAATTGGTGGTCATGCGCTGACCCGTTTGGTTGTTGTAGGTGGTATTGGTGTAGACGTAGTATTTTTCAATGGAACCAATGTAGCTGCCGTCTTGAAGCGTGTAGATATCGCGGACCTCATAGCGCGAGAGCTGTGGGGTTTCGCCTTTTCGCTCCATGCGTTTTTGCAAGCGTATTTGTTCACCTACCTCGTGTTCGCTGAGCATGATTTCGACACTCAAAGGAATGAAGCCCACAGCGGTAACGCTATCGGCCAAAAGGTTGATTTGTGCATTGAAAAAGCCGTCTTGTTTGTCACTCGCTTCGCTATTGCTGTAAATACCGAATAACGTGAGTTGGGAGGACTGCTGAGCGTTCATCACAAAGTTGGAGATGCGCTTGCCCTGCAGGTCAAAAGTATAATCTTGGATGCCGTTTTGGGTGATTTGATAGACATGTAGGTTCTTGAAGGCTTTGCGTACCCGAATGCCTTGGTTCTCAACTGCGCTCATTTCTATCACGCCGATGAAAAACTCGCCGTTATCGGTCAGGTAATAATCTTCGATGAAGCTGAGGTTGGCGTCAAACGGAAGGTTGTATTCACCGCCACTGAGTGCTTTTAAGTCCTGATTGAAAAGCTGGTAGCCATAGGTGTCTACGCCGTTTCGCTTCCCGGGAATTTGGTAATACGCCACAAAATAAGCTTGGTTGGGCGCTTGGATCAGGTTGAACTCAGGTTGTGCGTTTGGTCGGGTGTCGGTGTAGGCGAGTATTTCATTTTCTTCAAGCACATTGAACTCCGCATCCAGCACCTTGACAAATAATTTCATCTCCTTGCCAGCTCTGTCGGCAATAAAGACGGCGTGCCCATTTTTGAGCCGCAAGGTTTGCTGGTAATAGCCAAAACCTTCTGGGCTCACGGGCTTGATTTTGGTACTGGCTTCGCTATTGAGTTGCGCGTATTGGGTCAGGGTAAAAGACCCGCCGCCAAGCTGGCTACTTGCATGAATGGTAGAGAATTGTTGGTTGTCGGCCGGCAGTACACTAATGAGGCTGCCTTTGCTGCGTTGAAGCGCTCCCCATTGCCAATCTAGATTTTGAGCCTCCAAAATAAATGAGCAAGCACAAAACAACGTGATGAGAAGGCGCGACAGCATTAGTCGACAAGTTGAACCCCGACGTAGTTGTCTGGGCTGATCAGCTTGAGCTCGGCTTTCAGTTGGGCTGAAACGGCAAGCTCGTCAATGAAAGCATGCACACTTTCTTTGGTGACGCGTTCGTTTTTGCGGGTGAGGCCTTTCAGCGCTTCATAAGGTTTTTCAAAGCCTTCACGACGCAAGATGGTTTGGATGGCTTCTGCTACAACAGCCCAGTTGTTTTCGAGGTCTGCAGCTAAAGCGTCGGTGTTCAATAAAAGTTTGCCGAGCCCTTTGAGGGTGGCTCCAAAAGCGATGACGCTGTGAGCGAGCGGCACCCCCACCACGCGCAATACTGTGGAGTCGGTGAGGTCGCGTTGGAGGCGAGAAACGGGCAATTTGGCAGCCAAGTGCTCGTAAAGTGCGTTGGCTAAGCCCACGTTGCCTTCTGAGTTTTCAAAATCGATGGGGTTGACTTTATGTGGCATAGCCGACGAACCGATTTCTCCGGCTTTGATCTGCTGCTTGAAGTAGTCCATGGAGATGTAAGTCCACATATCGCGATCGAGGTCGAGGATGATGTTGTTGATGCGCTTCATGCAGTCAAAAATGGCGGCAAGTTGGTCGTAGTGCTCAATTTGGGTGGTGGTTTGAGAGCGGTCGAGGCCAAGGATGTCGTTGACAAAGTGATTGCTAAAAGCGACCCAGTTGGTGTTTGGGTAAGCAACAAAATGTGCATTGAAGTTGCCGGTTGCGCCACCAAATTTGGCTGGCAACTTAAGTGCTTTGAGTTGGGCCACTTGTTTGTCTAGGCGTTCTGCAAATACTTGGATTTCCTTGCCGAGGCGCGTAGGGGAGGCGGGTTGGCCGTGGGTGCGCGCAAGCATCGGGATGTCTTTCCAGTCTTGGGAAAGGGCCACAAGTTTGTCTTGGACGGCAGCTAATGCAGGTAAATAAACCGCTTCAATGCCTTCTTTTAGAGAAAGGGGAATAGCGGTGTTGTTGATGTCTTGGGAAGTGAGTCCAAAGTGAATGAACTCGAGGTAGGCGCCTAATCCTAGGCCCTGCATTTTTTCTTTGAGGAAGTATTCAACGGCCTTGACGTCGTGGTTGGTGGTTTGCTCTGTTTCTTTGATCCACAGCGCGTCGGCTTGTGTGAAGTTGGTGTAAATAGCTCTTAGTGCCGGGAATTGCGCTTTCGGAAAGTCAGACAAATTGGAGATGCCGCTGTCCACGAGGGCAATGAGGTATTCAACCTCGACCAAAACGCGGTAGCGGATGAGTCCGTATTCTGAAAAATAGGCTTGTAAGGCAGCGGTTTTGGATTGGTAGCGACCATCTATCGGGGAGATCGCGGTAAGGGCGTTGAATTCCATATTGTATCTAAAGCACAAAGATACAACAAGCGCAAAAAATAGAAAAACCGAAAAGCGATTTATCGTAATTTTACTGCATGCAAGTGTCTAGTCGTTTTTTGAAATTCCAGTGGGTTGTCCTGACCCTCATTTTTTTAGTTGTTTTTGCCGGAAGTTTTGTCCGGATGTCGGGCAGCGGAATGGGGTGCCCAGACTGGCCTAAGTGCTTTGGCAAATGGGTGCCACCCACCGAACTTACTGAGTTGCCTGCCGATTACCGCGAGGCTTACTTACTCAAGCGCCAAAAAAAGGTCGAAAAGTTTTGTGCTTTTCTAGCTAAAATTGGTCTGGATCAAACGGCTGCAAAAATCAAAAAAGACCCTAGCGTGTATGTAGAGGAGGCCTTCAATGCGCGCAAAACCTGGATCGAATACATCAACCGCCTCGCTGGTTTCTTGGCAGGCAACGCCATGCTAGTGAGTTTTGGCTGGCTTTTGTTGTATTACCGCAAGCGAAAATGGCTGCTGCTCACGGGTCTCAATTTGATCCTGATGGGCTTCGAGGCTTGGTTTGGTTCTATCGTGGTCGCCACCAACCTCGTTCCCTGGACCATCACCGTTCACTTGTTTTTTGCTTTAGTCATTATCGGTCTACAGTTGTATTTTATCCATCAATTGCGTCGGCAAAACAGAACAGATATTCCACAAAATCAATCTTTCCAACTCTTGAGTTGGCTCATCTTAGCGATTACTTTTTACCAAATGTTCTTGGGCACCCAAGTGCGTGAGGCCATTGATGCATTGGTAAAAAAGGGCTACAGCCGCGCCGAATGGATTGAGCAACTGGGCATGCCATTTTTTATCCACCGCAGCTTCAGTTGGTTGGTTTTGATCTTGCTCACTTATTTGTTTTGGCAGAACCGCAAAGTCTGGCATTATGGCCGCATCAATGTTGCGTTTTATGTCCTCGCCCTTGAACTGAGCACTGGTGTAGCCTTGGCTTATGCAGACATGCCAGGCCTTGTTCAAACCGCGCATTTGGTCTTTGCAACCATCTTGCTTTGCGTATTGCTCATGATGCGTTTTGATGCACGTGCGCAAAAACTGCAAAAATAGCCACCTCATTTTGTGGGCAGCAGTCGTTAGCGTACAGAACCAACCCGCATGCACACCGACGCCCCGTATCTCAACAGCTTAAAAGCACAAGAACCAAAAGTGCTCAAAGATTGGTATTTGCATACCTTTCCTGCTTTGATGCGGCAAGCAAGCCGTTTTTTTTCGCAGGAAGCCGAGCAAATGACGGCTGTGCACAACGCCCAGCTCAAAGCGCTCAAAAATCTTTCGCAATTCAAGCCCGGCTCTTCTATGGAGGCCTGGCTGGCTGTGATTTTAAGAAATGAACTCATCGATTTATACCGGCGTCAACACAAATGGCGTTGGCTCTCTTTTGAAGCCAAGCACGAAGTAGCGCTCGAACCCGATTTTGACCGCCAAATGGATTTAGAAATAGAGCTGCAAAAGGTAGAGGCGGTCCTTAGTAAACTAAGTCCGACGACGCGCTTTGTGTTCAGCTTCTATGTCTATGAGCAACAAAAACCGCAAGAAATTGCGAGCGCGTTAAAAATGAACGTACAGACCGTTCGTTGGCATTTGAAAACGGCCAAACACATCCTTAAAAATCAACTGAGCCATGACTAATCCAAAATCACTAGAGGCCCTAGCGAAAGATACTTGGCCGCTATTTGAGCGCAAATTGCGCCGCGTGCGCTTACAGCAAAAAGTCCAAAAGTGGTTCTTATGGACGGCGTCGGGCTTGGCTTTGGTTGGGCTACTGCTTGTGTTATTTACAAATGAGCCTGCACAGCGCAAAAAAGATGCAAAAAAGGCTACGGCAATCCAAGCGCACGCAACAATAAACAAAAAGGCTTTTAGTCAAGAAAAATTAACTGAACTAGCCCTCTTATTTAAACTAGCTGATCAAGCCGTATTCAAACAGCATCCTGTTTTGGAGGGATACTGCGCTTGGTCTTCCTTACAAGACTTAAAACCTTTAGCGCAATCATTATACAATTCGGCTTTGATCTACCGAGCCGACCTGCCATTGGCCTGCGCGCAACTCAATATCCAGCCGCTGACTTGGTCATTGCAGTCAAATGGTCATTCTTTAAGTGCACTCATCGACAAACAAACGCTCATGATCATGAATTTGATGTACGGATCAGAAGTCTTACCTGAGTATCCTGCCGACTTCAATAACGAGTCTTTTTACCGTCCGGCGTTTTTTCCGGCTGATCAATTCGTTCATATTGCATTTTACGAGGTAGGTGAATGGATTCAAGACCCTTTAACCATCAGGCTCAACATGAACCGCATTGGCGACAACATACGTATTGCGCCGTGGCTTGTTTCAAGCAATTCAGAAAGAAATAGCGATGGCACCTACATGATGATCAACGCTTTTGACCGCGTGAGCCCCGGTGTTTTCTTATACCGCGGAGTTTATCCGAGTTTTTACCGTTCTTCAATGCAGCGGCAATACCGCAAAAATCTTTTTGTGGCCGACCGCCCGCCAACGGCGTTCAATCCGCTGCTTTTTCATCGGGCCGATACCTTGATCGCCGTTACTGCACAAGCGCAGCGCATCACCAAACTTTCGATGTATGGACTTGTTTGTGGCTCCAAAGAAATCACTTACAAAAGCAAAGGCTTACACAGTTTAAAGCGTCTAGAACCGATGCTAGACCCCGTGAACAATACGCTGTATGTGCTGGCGCCAACGAATTTTCATTTCATTATTTATCGAGTAGATTTGAATAGCGGAGTGGCCCAGCAAGTTTTCCAAACTCCAAGCGTGTGGAAGGGTGCCGAATTTGAAATTTCAGCAGGGCAACTCACATACAATTATAAAGGGAAGCTGATCACAGTAAGCCTACCTTAATCAGCGCAGGCATTTTTGAGTGTAGCCCTTGACGTCCACAAAATAGGTGCCCGCTGGAAAATCGGCAATAGAGATCAGGTGTTCGGTTTGGCTGAGCTGCAAGGATTGCAAGACCCGACCCTGTATATCTCGAATCTTTAATTGTTCACCTATCAAAACAGGATTGATGCGCACGAGCAGCGAGGCGTCTTGCAGCAGGTTGTAGACCTCAAAAAACTCATTTTCTGTGAGGTCGGCTTCTGGACTGTACGCAAAACGCCAGGTTTCATTGAGGCGGTCGTTGCCAGCAATGCCTGTGGCGAGATGAAAATAACCATTGCCCACAAACGCCATGCAGCCTTTTCTGGGACTTGCGGCAAAGGGCAAAAGTTGTTCGCTTTGAAAGGTATTTAAATTGATTTTCTCTAAGGTATTCAAGACCTCATCAGTAGGGGTCACGCCGCCAAAAACAAATAAGAGCGTATCTTCTTGCGCACTGCCGATATACATCCGGCTGCCCAAGTTGAGTTGAGCGGTGAAGTTGCTCCATTGGTCGTTTTGTGGGTCGTAAAGCCAGGTGTCGGCATTCCATCCGGTTTGGTTCGCATCATCTGTGCGCCCACCCGCCACAAAAC
>JAIPCC010000056.1 GCA_021738405.1 Crocinitomicaceae bacterium
GGAACTTACGCATCGTATCAAACCCTAGACGAAGCGAGTGTGCCTTATCCGGTTTCACCCGCAGACATGAGCATCTTACAGCAAGAAAAGCCCAATGCGGCGCTCGCACAAAAGTTACTCAGCGCTTACGCCGACTTCGATTACTACAAAAACCTCACAGATCAGTCTACTCTCAATGCCTACGCTGCATTTGGTGCGCTCAATTTATCGAGCAATTACCGCGTACTCAATGTCAATGGCACTATGGCTGAAACCAATACCAGTTTCTTTCACAAGAGCCTAGGAGGGTACCACGGCGCCAAACTCAAGCGCTACCAAGAATTTGTTGACTTCCATTTCCCAGCGGCGGTTCAAGCCTTTAGCGCGGCGATCAATACGGCTAAAAACGAAAAATTCAGAACAATGGCCCTACCTGCCGACATCAGTCAGGATCAGGCACAGCAAATTTTTGATACCCTGAGCGTTTCAAGCATTGCGCTCGGTGCTGAGGCGGAATACCTGAACATGCTCAATACGAAGTATGTCATCCTTAAACCCAATCAACCGGCCATCTTGAATACCAATGCCAATGGGCCAGCTTGGTTCGTTTCAGACGTCAAAATGGTGAAAGACGCCAATCAAGAAATTTTAGCCTCGGGTTCAAAAGCACTGTTGGATAGCAAGAAACAAGCTGTTGTGCATCAAGAATTCAAGGCGCAGCTCAAGGGCCTCGGTCAAGATTCAACAGCTACCATCAAATTGCTCAACTACGACCCTTCTGAATTGCGTTATGCTTCCAATTCCAAGGCCAAGCAATTGGCTGTATTCTCCGAGATGTACTATCCAGCGGGTTGGAATTGTTATATAGATGGCAAGAAACCTGTGGCCAACCTGCGCGTCAATTATTTGTTGCGCGGTGTGGTGGTTCCGGCGGGTAAGCATGAAATTGTCTGGAAATTTGAACCTTTGAGCGTGCAATCTGGCAACACACTTGCAAGTGTAGGTTCTAGCTTACTTTTGCTGGGCTTTCTACTCGCGCTGTGGTTTACTTATAAGCACGCAGTTCGTCAAGCGCCCGAACCCCAAAAGTAGTGTTGTGCCATGCGCGCTTGAGTTGCTTATGGTCATAAAGTAAATAACTCGGAAACACACCTTCTGCGGCGAGCATCCAGCGAGTGGCGTCTATGCCACTTTTAAGTGCAATGCGTTTGTGTAGCTTTCGTCTAAAAATTTTCATGGCTTCCGGATCTTCCGATACAAAATAATAAACGATATGAAGCTTCGTGTTTTGAGCGGCCAAACGATTCATGACAGCCGTGGTTTGCAGGCAATACGGGCAGCCCGGTAGTACCACAACCGCAAGTGTTGTTTGGGTCGGAATGTCGTCTGGTTGCATTTGAGGTACATAGGCCTTATTGTACAAATCGGGCTGGTAAATCGGGTAAAAGAAAAAGTATAAGCTAAACGGCAGGCTGCAGACAACAGTCAGTACAATAATTTTGATCCATACCTTTAGCTGAACTTTCATCCAAATTTTGAACAAGAGGAAACCTAGCATCAAGCAGATGACGAACGGGACATACTTGGCGAGGGTCCAGCTCAAGCCGATATCGAGTAAGAAATCTTCAAAAAGGTTTGTCATGTGCTGCTAAGAACAAAGTGTTTCTAATAGCTCGTGCATTTTTTTGGCGAGCTCGGCTCTAGAATAAGGCAAAAGCGTTTCTTTTCTATTGGGCTTCGCTGCACATAACTCCAAAACTTGTGGCCAAGGAACAGCCGTTTCGAACGGAACCATCAAAGTTCCTTCTTGTTCGTTTAAAATGGCAGCTGCATCGCCGTCTGCGGGGCCAATGGCCAAAATAGGTTGTTCACTCGCGAGGTATTCAAAAACCTTACCGGTCACAATTCCTTTCTGACTTTTGACGTTGTTGAGCGGCAAAAGCAATAAGCTACAGGATGCAAGTTCCTCAATCACTTTTTCATGCGGAACAAAAGTCTCAAAATGGGTGTTGGACAGCAAGTGAAAACGCTCTAAATCGCTGAGTACACTGGCATCTAAAGCGCCAATTAAGCGGATGCGCAAACGCTTGGCAAAGTCGGGGTTGTCCTTCACAAAAGCACCAAGACTATTCCAGAGTTCAGTAGGGTTGCGGTCTTTGTTGATCGAACCGGTGTGTAGGATGGTAAAATGAGGATCTGCTTGCTGTACAAAACTTTGAAAATCCGATGGTGCAAAGCCATTAGTGATGAGGTGAACCGGCCTTTGTGCCAGTTTTTCCATTTGCGTTTGCATGTCCCGACTCACTACTACTAGTTCATCAGCTTCTTTGAAAATGCTGCGCTCAAGGCGCTTGTGTAGGCCAAGACCCCATTTGGTGAGTGGGAGCTGTTCAAACCAATCGATTTGCGTCCAGGGATCGCGAAAATCGGCAATCCAGGGCAGCTGAGTACGGCGTTTGAGACCACGCGCAATTAAGTGCAGTGAATGAGGTGGCCCGGTGGAGATGATTGCAGCTACTGGGTTTTGCTCAATGTATTTGTGCAGGTAGCGCACCGACGGCCCAATCCAAGCCATTTTGGCGTCGGGGATAAAGATATTGGCACGCAACCACATGGCGCCTTTCTGTAGCCATGATGTTTTGGACTTCGGGTTTTCTTGTAAAAAGCCGGTGTGGAGTTGTTGGCCTTTTTTGCCACTTAGGCTTTTGTAGGCGTTGGTGGGCTCCCAAATTTTGCGCTTGAGTACAGTTGTTTTCGGGCCAACAAGTGCACTGAGCTTAGGGTCTTGAACCGGTGCTTCTGGATTGAGTGGCGTATAAATGATTGGTTCCCACCCGAGTTCTTCTAGATAGCGGCTAAAGTGCAGCCAGCGCTGAACGCCAGTGCCGCCGCTGGGCGGCCAATAGTAGCTCAGGATGAGGATTTTTTTATTCGCCACTCAGTTTATTTTGTAGTGCTTGGAGCGCTGCTGCAAGGCCTGCAGGGTTTTTGCCGCCTGCCGTTGCAAAGGCCGCCTGCCCACCGCCGCCGCCCTGAATCAGTGCTGCAACTTCGCGGATCCATTGTGCTGCGTTCCATTGTTTTTCTGCGGCAAGTGCTTCGTCTATCATGACCGTGAGCCCGCATTTGTCGGCATCGCGGTGCGCAAGCACGCCCACAAAAGGACTGAATTCTTGACGCAATTGAAAGAGGATATCCTTAGCGCTTGCGGCGTCTGTTTGGATTACTTTGAACAAGAAGTGCAGGCCGTCTTGCGTTTGCACTTCATTTATGAGTTCATTTTTGAGGGCTTGCGCTTGAAGTTTGGCAAATTTTTCGATTTCTTTGCCCAACGCAGCGTTTTTGTGCTGCAACTCTTCAATGGCCTTCACGATATCGGCTGGTTTTTTGAGCAAGACTTCGATTTGCTCGAGTTGAGCGGCTTTGTCTTTGTAATACTGCATGGCGGCCTCGCCGGAGATCGCTTCTATGCGGCGAATACCTGCGGCAACGGCACTTTCTGCGACCAATTTAAACACGCCGATTTGGTTGGTGTTGGCCACGTGGATACCACCGCAAAGTTCGATGGATGGGCCAAATTCAATGACGCGAACGGTGTCGCCGTATTTTTCGCCGAAAAGGGCCATGGCACCTTTTTGCTTGGCGCTTTCAATATCTAGTGCGCGGTTTTCGATGAGTACTTGCGCGTCTTGAATAGCTTTATTCACCATGTTTTCAATGGCAAGGAGCTGCTCGTCTGTTACTTTTGAAAAATGCGAGAAGTCAAAGCGCAGGCCTTTGTCTGTGACCAAAGAGCCCTTCTGCTCTACGTGCGTGCCCAAAATGCTGCGCAAGGCGTGATGGAGTAGGTGAGTGGCGCTGTGGTTTTTGGCCGTTTGTTGTTGTTTGGCTAAATCGATGCGGGCCTCAAAAGTAGCGTCGAGTTGGCTGGGCAATTCGGTGCTGAGGTGCACAATCAGGTTGTTTTCCTTTTTGGTGTCGAAGATTTGGATGCTTTCGCCGCCGTTGTGCAAGCTGCCGCTGTCGCCAATCTGGCCACCGCCTTCTGGGTAGAAAGGCGTTTGATCCAAAACGAGTTGGTAAAAAGCCTTGCCTTTTTGGCTGACTTTTCTGTATTTGATGAGTTTGACGCTTGCTGTTTTGTCGTCGTAACCAATAAATTGTGTGGTGGTATCGGGCTGTACTTGTTGCCAGTCGTCGGTTTCGATGCTCGTGGCTGCGCGCGAACGGTCTTTTTGAATTTGGAGCTCTTGCTGAAAACCAGCTTCATCTACCTCGAGTTCGTTTTCTCTGGCAATCAAAGAGGTGAGGTCTAAAGGAAAGCCGTAGGTGTCGTAGAGTTCAAAAACTGCTTTGCCATCGAGTTGCTTGGCGCCTTGTGCCTTAACGCTTATAATAAGGTCGTCTATGCGCTTGATGCCGAGTTCGAGTGTCCTAAAGAAACTCAATTCTTCTTCTTTGATGACTTTGTAAATCAGCTCTTTTTGGTTGATGAGTTCTTGGTAGGGATGGCCCATGAGATCGGTGAGTACCATGGCGAGGTCGCAAAGAAAAGGTTCTTTGAGGCCCAGCGTTTGGTAGCCATAACGCACAGCCCTGCGCAAAATGCGGCGAATGACATATCCTGCGCCGTTGTTGGCCGGCAACTGACCATCGGCAATAGAGAAGGCAATGGTGCGCACGTGGTCGGCAATGACGCGCAGCGCAATATCGGTGGTTTCTGCTTGTTTGTAAGGCACACCGCAAACCTGTACCATGTGCTGGATGAGCGTCTGAAATAGATCGGTGTCGTAGTTGGATTGTTTGCCTTGCAAGGCCATGGCCAAGCGCTCGAGGCCCATGCCGGTATCGACATGCTTGGAAGGAAGCGGCTCTAGGCTGCCATCGGCTTTGCGGTTGAATTCCATGAAAACGTTGTTCCAAATCTCGATGACCTGCGGGTGGTCTGCATTGACCCAGTTGCGGCCATCGCCTTGTGCGCGCTCTTCAGGGCTGCGCAAATCGACGTGGATTTCGGTACAAGGGCCACAAGGGCCGGTGTCGCCCATTTCCCAGAAGTTGTCTTTTTTAGAGGCGAGGATAATGCGCTCCTCAGCAATGTATTTTTTCCAGATGTTGAAGCTTTCGCTGTCTTGGGCCACGCCATCTTTGGCATCGCCTTCAAAAACCGTTACATAGAGTTGGTCTACAGGAATTTTGTAAACCGTAGTGAGCAATTCCCAAGCCCAGCCAATGGCTTCTTCTTTAAAGTAATCGCCAAAAGACCAATTGCCCAACATTTCGAACATGGTGTGGTGGTAGGTATCCACGCCCACTTCTTCGAGGTCGTTGTGTTTTCCAGAAACGCGCAAGCACTTTTGGGAGTTGGCCACACGGCGGTTGGCAGGCACTTGATAACCCAAGAAAAAATCCTTGAATTGGTTCATGCCGGCGTTGGTGAACATCAGGGTAGGATCGTTCTTGACTACCATAGGGGCAGAAGAAACGATTTGGTGTCCTTTACTTTCAAAAAAGTCGAAAAATTGTTGGCGTATTGCTGAAACGGTCATGTCTAATTAACTGAGTTTACAAATTTAGAAAAATGCGCCGAGCTTCGCGTATCTTTGTATAAATACAAGCCAAATGGATTTCATTTCACCCGAATTACAACAATACGTCACCGATCACAGCTCAGCAGTCTCTCCCTTACTCCGTAAAATCGACCGAGAAACCCATTTAGAGGTCTTGCAGCCCCGCATGCTCAGCGGTCATTTTCAAGGGCGCGTACTCAGCATGCTCACGCAATTGCTCAAGCCAAAGCGCATCCTCGAAATTGGCACCTACACCGGCTATTCAGCACTCTGTTTGGCAGAGGGTTTGGCTCCAGAGGGCAAACTGATCACCATCGACGTCAATGAAGAACTCGAAGCAAGAGTGCGCGGCTATTTTGAAGCATCTGCCTACGCCACACAAATTGACTACCGAATTGGAAACGCTGCTCAAATCATCCCGACGTTAAATGAAACTTTCGATTTGATCTTTATCGATGCCGACAAACAACAGTATCCGCTCTATTACGAACAGGCGCTCGATAAACTCAATCAGGGCGGTTTCATTTTGATAGACAACGTACTGTGGTCCGGCAAAGTACTCGATACCAAATACCAAGACAAAGACACCGCCTTACTGCGCGAGCTCAACCTGAAAATCAGCCAAGATGCGCGCGTAGAAAAAGTTTTACTGCCCATCCGAGATGGTTTGTATTTGATCCGCAAAAAATGAAACGAGAATTGCGCCTCACTTCCGATGGTTCGCCTACCTTATACGTACCTGAACTCGACGAAACCTATCATTCGATGCACGGCAGTGTGCAAGAAGCGCAGCATGTTTTCATTCAAAATGGCCTGACTTATATTGGCTCTGAAACAAAGCAAGTAAAAATTCTAGAAGTCGGTTTCGGAACGGGCTTGAATGCACTACTTACGGCCCTATACGCCAAAGAAAACGCACTCAGCGTGCATTATGTTGGCCTGGAGGCTTATCCGGTCGAGGAAGAAATTTGGAAAGCAATCAACTACCTAGACGATCCCGAGGCAAAAGCATTTTATACCCAAATCATGGCGCTCCCTTTCGGCGTAACCAAAGCGTACGATGCTTCCTTTACGCTTTGTAAATTGGCCTTTTCTATTCAAGAATGGGCCACTACTGAAAAGTTTGACCTCATCTATTACGACGCCTTTGGCCCAAGAGCACAGCCCGAGATGTGGGCGCTCGCCATTTTCGAAAAACTCTATTACCTTCTGAATCCAGGCGGAGCCATCGTTACGTATTGCGCACAAGGCCAATTCAAAAGACACCTAAAGAGCTTAGGATTGAGGGTAGAAGGCCTGCCTGGCCCTCCCGGAAAGCGCGAAATGACGCGCGGTGTTAAAGTTTAACAATTAATTTACATTCAAAAGCTTGCAGATCCAAAATGCTGTCTTAAATTTGTACCAGAATTACAGTTCATAGTTGTAGTTTTAGTTTTATAGTTTTAGCATGGTTTAGCGAAAAGAGGAACAAATAGCGTTTGTTCCTCTTTTTGTTTTTTAGGCCATCAACAGCATCCTCACCTCATTCAACATCAACGCCGTAGCGCCCCATACAATTTTTTGATTCAACAAAAAACAAGGATGGTCTTTCAAGATAACGCCTCCAGGAATACTGATGTCTTTTTGAATACAACTTTCTTCCTTTATTAAATCTGAAACGGACACACTGATAATCTCTTGTACTTCACGCGGGTCGGGTTGCAGCAGTGGGGCTTGTTCGTGCAGAAATACATAAGGGCTGACTTCGAAGCCCGAAACAGGAATCCAGACTTTGGAGAGTGTTTTGAGGTGTTGGCCTTGGTCTGTTGGGATGCCGATTTCTTCGAGGGATTCTCTGCGGGCGGTGAATTCGAGGTGTGGGTCGGTGGGGTCGGGTTTGCCACCGGGGAAGGCCATTTGACCGCTGTGTTGGCCGTTGTAGGTGCTGCGTTCGATGAGAATAAAATGCCAAGCGCTGTTTTGAGGATACAAATGGATGGCTACTGCGGCAGGGCGCCTGGGTTTTTCGGCGTTAATGGCTTCAAATTGTTGGCGGTAGCGTTTGTAGGGTGCGTGGGCTGCTTCGCCGGGCAGTTCTTTTTCGAAGCAACTGAGCAACCAATCTCTTTTCATATTGCAAAGTTGGGGAATCTTTGAGAATTGTGTGAAATTTCATGATTTTTTAATTTAATGTTAAAAAAGAGGGGGTCATGTTGAAAAAATGCGGTAAAATCTTGTTTGACCCCCTAAAAATTAGATACCTTTGTCAAAAATTATAAAAAATGGCAACTAAAAGACTAAGAGCGTATCAAGATGTTTTGCACCGCGAGCCTCAGCACATTGACTACAATGGCAAACTTTCGGATCTTTTCGGTCAGAACGTATTTCACCAAGACATCATGCGTGAATACCTTCCATCAGAAACCTATAAATTCATGACCGAAGCCATTCAGAATGGCACGCGTCTCGATCGCAAATTTGCAGATCAGGTGGCGAGCGCTATGAAAGACTGGGCTATTTCTAAAGGAGCCACACACTATACACACTGGTTTCAGCCACTTACGGGCACAACCGCAGAAAAGCACGATGCTTTCCTTAAGCCAATTGGTCCAGGTAAAGCCATTGAGCGTTTTGACGGCGACTTACTGATTCAGCAAGAACCAGATGCGTCTTCTTTTCCGAATGGCGGCATCCGCAACACTTTTGAAGCGCGCGGCTATACCGCTTGGGATCCGTCTTCACCAGCTTTTGTAATCGGTAAAACACTTTGCATTCCTACCATCTTTATTTCTTATACAGGTGAGTCGCTAGACTACAAAATGCCTTTGCTCAAAGCGCTTCATGCGATTGACCAAGCAGCGGTAGAGGTTTGTCAGTACTTTGACAAAAACGTCACGAAAGTCAATGCTACTTTAGGTTGGGAGCAAGAATACTTTTTGATTGATTCCGCGTTGTTCAATGCGCGTCCAGACCTCATGCTTACAGGCCGTGCGTTATTTGGCCACGCCCCTGCGAAAGGTCAGCAATTAGAAGATCACTACTTTGGTTCTATTCCAGAGCGCGTCAATGCGTTCATGCGCGAGTTTGAAGTAGAGTCGTTGTTACTAGGCATACCAGTTACTACACGTCACAACGAAGTAGCGCCGAATCAGTTTGAGTGCGCACCTATCTTTGAAGAGTGTAACTTGGCCAACGACCACAACTTGTTGCTCATGGACATCATGGAGAAAACAGCCCGCAAGCACAACTTCCGCGTTTTATTGCACGAGAAGCCATTTGCTGGTGTGAACGGTTCTGGCAAGCACAATAACTGGTCTTTGAGCACCAATACAGGTGTCAATTTGTTGGCACCGGGCAAAAACCCGAAGTCAAACTTACAGTTCTTGACTTTCTTTGTCAATACCATCATGGCCATCCATGAAAACGCCGACTTATTGCGCGCAGCCATCGCTTCTGCCGGAAACGATCACCGTTTGGGTGCCAACGAAGCACCGCCAGCGATCATTTCTGCGTTCATCGGAACACAACTTTCTGGCCTCCTCGACGACCTCGAGAAAAATATCAAGGCGGGTAAAATGACGCCCCAAGACAAAACGGAGCTCAAACTCAACATCGGTAAAATTCCGCAAATCTTACTAGACAACACCGACCGCAACCGCACTTCACCGTTCGCTTTCACCGGCAACAAATTTGAATTCCGTGCCGTTGGTTCTTCTGCCAACTGTGGTTCTGCCATGATTGTCTTGAATACCATTATGGCCAAGCAGCTCCGCATCTTCAAAATAGCTGTTGACAAGCGCATCGAAAAAGGCGAGACCAAAGACGAAGCGATCCTCAAAGAATTGCAAGTCATGATCAAAGCGTCTAAGAAAATCCGTTTTGAAGGCAATGGCTACGGCGACGAATGGGTCAAGGAAGCGCAAAAGCGCGGTTTGTCTAACTTAAAAGACACACCACGTGCATTGAAAGTATGGCACAACAAAAATGTGGTCAAGCTATTCTCAGATATGGAAGTATTGACGCCGCGCGAACTAGAGGCGCGTGCCGAAATCGAATTCGAGAACTACATCCTCAAAATTCAAATCGAGTCTCGCCTCATGGGTGACCTCGTTCAAAACAACTTCATCCCGGCAGCTGTCGAGTACCAAAACAAATTATTGCAGAACGTGCAAGGCCTCATCAGCGTCTTAGGCGACAAACCAGGAAGAGCAGCCGCCAACGCACAAATCGAGTTAATCGAAAAAGTATCGATGCACATCAATAAAATGAAAGAGGCTTCAGATACCATGCTGGCAGCGCGCAAATTGGCTAATAAATTGGAAGGTGCCGAGCAAAAAGCATTGGCTTACTGCGATCAAGTAAAAGTGCACTTCGACGAAATTCGCTACCACGCCGATAAACTCGAGCTCTTGGTTGAAGACGAACTTTGGCCACTCCCTAAATTCAGAGAGTTGCTCTTTATCCGATAATGAAAGTTTTTAGTTTGTAATAGATAGCAAAGCCCCGTTGTTCGCAGCGGGGTTTTTTATTGCGCTGTTGTGGTGCTGAGTAATTTAAGGAATTCGCCAGCGGCAAAGTATTCCTTTTTGAGTTCCCAACGGATGGTGTTGTTGGTGGTGCTTACCTTTGCGGTGCGCGCTGAAAAGTCAGAGATACCGCGGTAAATCGGGAACAACTCTAAAATAGCAGCCGCCCAGCCAGCGTTGTCTAGTTTGGTGAGTAGGGTAGGGTTGCCCGAACAAGCGATCGGTAAAGTAGAAGTTCGATGCGCAAAAGTGCCATTTTGAATGTGTTGTTTGGGCTTGCTACATATATATAACTGCTTGTTGCCTTCTTTTTTGAGTGCATAGAGCGCTTCGTTGACCCGCACAAAGTTGGGAGCCCATTGCCAATCTGGAAATGCGTTTTGGCAACTGTTCAAAAATGCAGCTCTCGCCTTTAGGTTGTCAAAAGTGAGCAGGGCTTCAAAGTCGAGTACCAAAGCTTGTTTGTTGTTGAGTTGTGCACCGTAGTAATTCAGTGAGCTTGCCTTGATGCTTTCCAAAAAGTGAAAAGAGGCAGGCAGGTTGCTGAGGGCTAGCGGGCAGCTTAAATGAAAGCCATTTGGCGCAAGCATTAGTGTTTGTTGCTTGACTTCTTTGGGCAATTCCAGTGCAAAGGCGTGCTCTTCCCAAAGTAGGGTGTAGGGCTGTCCTTTGAGTTCAAAGTGGTGTTTGCGGGCTTCGAACTTTTTGGTCTGAAAGCGCATTTTTAACAGGCTTTTTTCAAAGAAGTTACGTTGCCTTGCTTGCAGCACTTCGGTAAAGAAAAAAATCCCCTGTTGCACACCATAATATTTTGCCGAAAGCCAACCTTCTTTTTGACCACTGCCAGGAATAAAAATACAGGAAAACGGTTTTTGAGGATTTTCGATGAGGTAATATGCGAGCGCGCCCTGGAGGTCAAAATGAAAATCTGCGAGTGTAGCGTTGCGCTCCGTCTTGAAATGTAGCGACATTTGCTTGAGTGCTTCTTGCACCGCCACATCTTTTGATTCTAGTTGCTGTTCGAGCACCCAACTTTGCACAACTTGTAAGGGAAGTACCGAAAAATAAAAGGCTTGATTCTGAAAAACAGGAACTTGAGCAGTTTTGGTTTGGGGTAGTGCCAAGAACGGAGCCAGCGCATAACTCGTGTAGAGAACGAGTACCACCAATAAGCTCCAAAAAAGTTCTTTGAGCAACTTCATGCTGTAAAGATAGATGAAAGATGAATTGCTTAACTTTAAGCCATGAAGTTCGTCGCAAAATTTATTTTTTGGCTCATTGGTTGGAAGGTTGATCCAACGCCGCCAGAAGGCATTCAGCAATGTGTCATTGCTGTGGGGCCGCATACGTCCAACTGGGATTTTATACTCGGTCGCTTGGCTTTTTATCAATATGGCGTCAAAGGGCGCTACCTCATGAAAAAAGAACTTTTTTGGGGGCCGCTCGGCTGGTTTTTAAAAGCGATTGGTGGCATTCCCGTAGACCGCAGCAAGAAAAACAACCTCACCGACACTGCTGTGCGCTATTTCGAAGAGAACGAAACCATGTACATGGTGTTCTCACCAGAGGGCACACGCAGCTACAATCCGAACTGGAAAAAAGGCTTCTATTATGTGGCGCAGAAAGCCAATGTACCTATTTACGTTGCCTACATCGATTTTGCCACCAAAACAGGCGGTTTCCACAGCTTATTTTGGCCAACTGGCGATGCCGACGGCGATATCCAAAAAATCAAGGATATCCTCAAGCAATACAAAGGCCGCTTCCCGGAACTCGGAATCGATTAATTTTTGGGGTATTCAGCGATGCGCCCGGTTTTGGCATCGTAGCCATATGGGCAGTGTTTACAGCCACTCTTACAGCAATAGCCGCGCTTCAGGTGATACTTTTCAGTAAATACAATATAACCTTCTTCGGATAAATAGTAATCTTCGTCGTTTAAGTGACTTTTTTTAGAAAATCCAGAAAAATCTTCGCTCATGAGTACTGATATGTCGCTGTGGTTTGCAAAGTTAAAAAAGCGCTCGGAGTTGCAACACTTTTCCCTACATCACGCTAACAACGAATGCCCGAAATTGTTCGTCAAACGCGACGATTTAATCGATGCGCACATCTCGGGCAACAAACTTCGCAAACTCGAAGGCAACCTTCTTGCCGCCCAAAACGCCGGTGCCGAGCAACTCATCACCTTCGGAGGCGCCTATTCCAATCATCTGCTCGCGAGTGCTGCCGCTGCCAAAGCCCTGAATTTACCCATCATCGGAAAGGTCAGGGGAGAGGAACTAAACCCAACGAGCAATGCCTTATTGTACAAATGTCAAGAACTCGGCATGCACCTTGAATTTATTTCCAGAACAACCTATCAAGCCCAAAAATTGACTTCAGGTCGAGACCTCCAATCCAAAACTTGGTATATCCCAGAAGGCGGCGCCAACCCCGAAGGCATTTGGGGCTGTGCTCAAATTTACACCGAAGCACTTGCCCAAAACAACAACGAGCATTTTGACGCTGTTTTCATCGCCCAAGGTACCACCACCACCAGCCTTGGCATCCTTTCCGCCATCGGCCCCAAAACCCAACTCTATGTAGTCCCCGTCCTCAAAGGATTCGACGCATTGGCAGAAATGAAAACACTCGCCCATCTCGCCCAGCAAAATGCACTCACAAGTGAATTCACTTTCCCTTTCGAACAAGTGAAGGTCTTGGATCAATACCATTTCGGCGGCTACGCCAAATCCACTCCGGAGTTACGCGCTTTCGTTGAAGATTTCAATCTAAGCGGCCAATTCCCGATTGAGCCTGTCTATACGGGTAAGGCGCTTTTTGCTTTGGCTGATGAGTTGCCTCGCTTGGATGGCAGTTGTAAAAGTGTGTTGTTTGTGCATACGGGTGGGGTTTGTCTTGTAGATTGAATTATATCGCTTATTTTTGATTAGTCCTTTGAGTGGCGCTTTATTTAATGTTGTATTTGAAATACTGTTTCTGGCTTATTCTTTTTGCGCTCTCAATGGGTTCATGTCAAGACGCGCCTCAAGGAGATAAGCCAATAAAAGAAAGTCATTTTAGGGCGGCTCAATATGAAGTCAAATACCAGAATGCCACGGTTTCTGAAAAAATCAAGTTGCTTACGCAGCTGTTTGAGCATGAATTTGACAATCCGGTCGAGTTTGAAAAATGGGCGAGAAAGCACTTGCTTGGCAATAAGGCATTTTTGCAAACGAAAGAAATTGAATTGCTTAAAGAGCTCGTCATGGCTGTTTACCATTCCAACTTTGATCAATTAGCAGCCAAATTTGCTTCCGAAATCACACAAGATAATAATGTAAACCTCCAAGCGGTTCAGCCTAGTGCAAATGCGATATTGACTTATTATCATCAGCTTACTTACAATGGTGACAGCTTAAAGATAGCCCTGCACGGACTCGGTCAGGGTTTGAAATATGATCCTGCGCGCTGGTTGCGTATCAGTTATCATTCTGGCATGGCACATGTCGCTAACCGCAATTCCAAATTTTTGGATGCGCTCATTCGCTACAAAAAGGCCTTAAGTATCACTCCTCCAACAGATATTGCAAACTTACGGATGATTGAATTGAACATTGCATTATTATATCTGAAGTTCGATTTGGTCGAGAAGGCCCGCATTCACATCAAAAAATCAAATGCTTTAGGCATCAAAGACCTCCCCGCTGATTTGCTCAATACAATGGCTGTGTGTCTTTCTAAAACAGGTGACCACGGAGCAGCTATTAAGTTGTTCAAATATACCTTGAACTACTCCAGGAAAAATAAATTGTCGATCTTAGAAGCACAAACATTAGCCAATTATGGGAATGCACTAAGGCGAAGGAAGCAGTATACAGAGGCTCTCAATTTAATGCGCCAATCAGATATGCTATGCCGTTTGCTTGGTGTGCAGGTTGGTTTGGTCATCAATGAACTCAATCGGGCGGAGCTCTATAATGACCAAAAGTCTTACGAAGCATTGGCTCAATCACTGAAAATATTGGCTCCGCAATTAGTTGATTTGAATGATCAAGCATATTTGATAGATTTTTATCGCTTGAGTTATCAGTCGCATGATGCGCTTGGCGACCAAATGTTGGCTAACGCATACTACCGAAAATTCAGTGAATTGCAAGAAAAGCACCTCGGTGACCGCTCTAGAAGTTTATTGATTGAATGGGAATTAGCACAAGTCAGACAAGAACAAGACTTTGAAAAAAGCAACCTCCTGTTAGCCGTTCAAAAGCAAAAAAATCAAAAACTTTTATTTGCATTCGTTTTGGTTCTTTCTTTATTGGTCACTTCTTTTATATTATTAATCCTCTACCGCAGGGCAAGTATTTTGCGAATTGAGAATGTAAAGGTAAGCCAACGCATGACCTTTGATTTAGAATTGAAATCAAAAGAACTCCTTACTGAATCTTTAAAGAACATCTCTGTACAGCAACTGAAAGAGGAACTCGATGAAAAATTGAGTGCTACTGTTGCCCTTTTGCCAAAGTCTCATCACGATAAATTTGAAGTGCTGCAACGCATGCTCAAAACGGCTCCATCAAAAGGGTTTTTAGAGGAATTCGAAACCCGTTTCAAAGGTGTTTACGAAGATTTTTATATCAAATTAAGATCTCTCGCCCCGGGTCTTACGCCGCATGAAGTTAGGATTTGTGCCCTTATGCGCCTCAATATCTCAAGCAAAGAAATGGCCATCCTCACCAACCGCACGCAAGGCACCATAGATAACACGCGCAGTGTTATTCGCAAAAAGCTCCACCTTGACGATCATGTTAATTTACAGGAGTATATCCTTGCAATTTGATTGATAGTTATTTGGGACCTTGAGTTAAAAATATAGTTTTTTCAAAAAGTAACGCTTAAGAAAACCATACAACATCCATCCATAATTATGTAAGTACAACGCCTACAGCTCGGGATAATTTTGTTTCAAATCATTTATCATGAAAACAAGATCCCCGCAGCAACAGCTGTTTGTACTTTGGATGCTGTGCTTTGCCGTATTCCCATATTGGTCTCAAACCACCATCAGTGCCTGGAATTTCAATTCTAGCAATAACAACACGAGTCAAGGAAATGGGTCGCTGACGCTTTTATCCTC
>JAIPCC010000057.1 GCA_021738405.1 Crocinitomicaceae bacterium
ACTCTCGAACTCAACAGCAGGAATACCGAGCATGGTGGCAATGCGCAAAATGACATTGATTTCGGCGGTTCCGGCGTCGCCATCTGCTTTGGCAATACCAAATTAGTAGTGCACGAGTTGCACGCCCACCTCTTGGGTCATGCGGTTGCGGATGTCGTGACAGGTGTCTTGGAGCGGTATGCTGGGTGCATCCAAAAACTGCTTGAGCGTTTGCAGGTGGGTGGCGTTGAACTGCTTGCCAAACTGCATAGAGAAGAAGTTTTTGACGTAGTCTAGTTCTGTGCGCAAGACCTTGCCGTCTGCCTTCATGACTGCTGCAGAGAGCGCCATGAGCATGGTGGGCAAGTCGTACATGGAACTTTGCCTGCGGTAGAAATCAAAGGGGTCTTGGGCATTTGCGGCGCCGGCACCTGAACCACTCTGCCCATTTTTGGCAGCTTGTTGGTACTGATCGATGAGTGAACCAATGGCAAAGCCAAGAATGGCCAAACCAATTTTACGGGTTAAAATGAGGGCGCCAATGCCCAAGATCCATTTGTACAAAATCTAGAATTTAAGCGAAGTCAAAGCTAGTCATTTATGCAATATGTTCGATATTGCGCTGAATGAAAGCATCCAAAGCTGCACCTTTCAAGAGCCCTTGCGCCAACATAGCGAGGTCTACTAATTGCTTGGTGCTCTGCTCTTGCGCGGCTGCTTCTTGACTCAAAAGTTTGCCAATTGCAGGGTGGTTGGCGTTTACCGTCAGGTTGAACATTTCGGGGAAGGCGCCATAAAAACCACCGCCACCGCCAAGCTTTTGCTGCTCCATCATGCGGCGAATAAACTCGGGCTGGGTAATGATAATTGGGGCTTCTTGCTCGCTCATGCTTTCAAACTGAACGGTGAATTTTTCTTTATTGACCTGTGCTTCAAAAATTGGCTTGAGTTTTTCTTCCTCTTCTTTGCTCAATTTTGACGGCAATTCGTCGGTTTTGGCGATGAGTTTATCTAAGCTATCGGCATCTACGCGCGCAAAACTGATGTTTTCGTTGCTTTGCTCCAATTTAGAAATCCAGTGCGGGGCAAGCGGGCCGTCGAGCAGTAACACGGAGTAACCGCGTTCTTTGGCTTTCTTGACAAATGCGTATTGTTCTTCGGCATCGTTGGTATACAAGAAAACCGTTTTGTTGTTTTTGTCGGTTTGCAAGACTTTGACTTTGTCTAGGTATTCTTGCTGCGTAAAGCACTCGTTGTCGGTGGTTTTGAACAAGCTGAAATCTTTGGCTTTTTCGGCAAATTTTTCTTCTGACAACATGCCGTACTGAACGAATACCTGTAAGTCTGGCCATTTAGCTTCGAAATCAGCGCGGTCTTTTTTGAACATCTCGGCCAATTTATCAGCCACTTTTTTGGTGATGTGAGCAGAGATTTTCTTGACGTTACCGTCGCTTTGCAAATACGAACGCGACACATTGAGCGGGATGTCCGGAGAGTCAATGACGCCGTGGAGGAGGGTCAAGAATTCCGGTACAATTTCAGCTACGCTATCGGTAATGAAGACCTGATTGCTGTAGAGGTTGATTTTGTTGCGCTGCACCTCGACGTTTTCCTTGATTTTTGGGAAGTACAAGATACCAGTGAGGTTAAACGGATAATCTACATTCAAATGGATGTGAAAGAGCGGTGCCTCAAATGTCATTGGGTAGAGCTCGCGGTAGAATTGGTCGTAGTCTTCTTGCTTGAGGTCTACGGGTGCTTTTGTCCAGGCTGGGCTTGGGTTATTGACTTGGTTCGGCACATCGATAGACACGCGCTTGATTTCTCCTTTGTCGTCTTTTTCACCTTCTGGAGAATCGATGTACTCAGCTTTGGTGCCAAAGAAAACCGGAATAGGTAAAAATTTGCAGTATTTATCTAAGATGCCCTGGATGCGTTGTTTTTCTAAAAACTCAGCAGACTCTTCGGCAATGTACAATACGATGTCTGTACCGCGGCTTTCTTTTTCGATGTCGATGAGCGTGTATTCAGGGGAACCATTGCTCTCCCATTGAACGGCCTGTGCGCCTTCGTAACGTGCGAGCGTGCGGATCTGTACTTTTTCTGCCACCATAAAGGCAGAGTAAAAGCCGAGGCCAAAATGACCAATGATTTGCTCAGCTCCTTCTTTGCCTTTGTATTTTTCTACAAATTCTTCGGCGCCAGAAAAGGCAATTTGGTTGATGTATTTGTCGATTTCCTCTGAAGTCATGCCGATTCCGTTGTCGCGGATGGTGAGTGTTTTGGCTTCTTTATCGAGTAGCACCTCGACTTTCAAATCACCGAGCTCTCCTTTGAATTCGCCATTTTTAGCCAACACATGGAGTTTTTGAGAGGCATCAACTGCGTTGGACACCAACTCTCGCAAGAAAATTTCGTGATCTGAGTAGAGGAATTTTTTGATGATCGGAAAGATGTTTTCCGTTTGAACATGAATTTGACCTGTTTTCATTGTGTTTCTATTTTTATGCCTTACGCTACTCAATAAAAATGCCATATCGCAAATGCTGCCATTTTGACAAGCAAGTGCGTTTTTTTTGTCAATTTTGCAGTATGAAATACGCAATTATTACAGGCGCAAGTTCTGGCTTTGGAGCCGCAACAGCAAAAGAACTGCAAAACATGGGTTACGGGCTCGTTTTATTGGCACGAAGGACCGATCGGCTAGAAGCGCTTCAAAAAGAACTGACCCAAACACCTGTTTACATTGCGCAACTGGACGTTTGTCAAGAAGAAGAAGTGAAGGAGGTGATCAACAAATTACCAAATGAAATTGCGGACAACATTTTTATTTTAGTCAACAACGCCGGGTTGGCAGTCGGCAGAGGGCCATTAGACACCGGGCTTTCCGAGGACTGGAACCGCATGCTCGACACCAACATCAAAGGTTTGCTCTACATGAGCCACGCCGTAATTCCACTACTTAAAAAGCATCCATTTAGCCACCTCATCAATATTTCGTCTATCGCTGGCAAAGAAGTGTACGCCGGAGGAAACGTCTATTGTGCCAGCAAGCACGCCGTGGACGCACTCTCCAAAGCGCTGCGCATCGATTTATTAGCTCATCAAATCAAAGTCAGTAACATTGCCCCAGGCGCTGCCGTAACCGAATTTTCTTTGGTGCGCTTCAAAGGCGATGCAGACACAGCGCAAAGCGTTTACGAAGGTTTTGAGGCCCTGCAAGCCACCGATATTGCCCAAACCATCTCTTTTATTGTCAGCAGACCAGCGCACGTCAGTATTGCCGATATCACTATCATGCCAACAGCACAAGCCAACGGCAGTCTTTTTCATAAAAAATAACCATCAAGCAACAACACCATGAGTTCTTTTCAACAGTATTCCTTTGCCGGCAAACGCGCCATTGTTCGCGTAGATTTCAATGTCCCGATGGACAAAACCACAGGCCTCGTCGCCGACGACAAACGCATTTGCGCCGCCCTCCCCACCATTCAACACATTCTTAAAAATGGCGGAAGCGCTGTGCTCTTGTCTCACTTTGGCAGACCCAAAAACGGGCCCGAAGCCATTTTTTCGCTCGCTCAGATCACTGCTAAAGTCAGTGAGCTCATCGGAACGCCAGTGCAATTTGCAGCAGACTGCATCAGCACCGAAGCTTTTGAATTGAGCCAAAACCTCAAGCCCGGAGAAGTACTGTTGTTAGAAAACGTCCGTTTTTACAAAGAAGAAACAGCCGGAGACCAGGCCTTTGCTCAAAAACTCGCGCAGCACGGCGATTGCTATGTCAACGACGCATTTGGCGCCGCACACCGCGCACATGCCAGCACCACACAACTAGCCAGTTTCTTTCCACAGGATAAAATGGCCGGCTTGCTCATGAATGCCGAAATCGAAAACGCGCAAAAAGTACTGCACCACGCAGCGCGTCCGTTTACAGCTATTGTTGGAGGCGCCAAAGTATCGGACAAAATCCTGATCGTCGAAAATCTCCTGAACCTGGCTGACCACATCATTATTGGTGGAGGAATGGCCTATACTTTTTTCAAAGCGATGGGTGGCCACATCGGCAACTCCCTTTGCGAGGCAGACCGCTTGGATACCTGCCTAGACATCATCGAAAAAGCCAAGGCCAAAGGCGTACAAATTCATTTACCCATTGATGCCATCATTGCCGACCGTTTTGCAGCAGATGCGCAAACCGCAACAAGTGCCTCAGCCGAAATCACCGATGGCTGGATGGGCTTGGACATCGGACCAGCCGCAATCAAAGATTTTACAAGCGTATTGCGCGCGAGCAAAACAATTTTGTGGAACGGCCCAATGGGTGTTTTTGAGATGCCCGCTTTTGAAAACGGAACCAAAAGCATTGCCTATGCCGTAGCGGAAGCGACCAAAAACGGCGCATTTAGCCTTATAGGTGGTGGCGACAGCGCTGCAGCCGTACACCAATTCGACCTCAGTGAGCAAGTGAGCTACGTGAGCACTGGTGGAGGAGCACTCTTGGAATATTTTGAAGGAAAAACCTTGCCTGGGATGCAGGCGCTTGCTGACTAGAAGCGCTTCACGACATCTGCCAAGCGGTTGGAATAACCAGCTTCGTTGTCGTACCAGCCCGCAACTTTGATCAGGCCGTTGAACACGATGGTGAGCCCTGCGTCAAAAACAACGCTGTGCGCATTGCCAATTACATCTACTGAAACAATTGGGTCTTCGGTATATTGCATCACGCCCTTAAGTGGCCCTTCGGCCGCAGTTTTCATCGCTGCATTGATTTGTTCAGCAGTGATTTCTGATTTGGTGACGAGTGTCATTTCGGTTATCGAACCATCTGCAACCGGCACACGAAAGCTGCCGCCTGTGATTTTACCCTTTAAATCTGGGAAAATGCGCGTGATGGCCTTAGCTGCTCCTGTTGATGTCGGGATAATGCTGTTGGCTGCTGCACGTGCGCGACGCAAGTCTTTGTGAGGTGCGTCGTGGAGGCGTTGGTCTGAGGTATAGCTGTGAACAGTAGAAATATACGCGACGTCGATGTCGAGGAGGTCTTTGAGGACCTTCACCATTGGAGCGGCGTTGTTGGTGGTACAAGAGGCGTTGGAAACTACAGTAGTAGTCCAGTCGATTTGATCATCATTGACTCCCAATACTACCGATGGAATATCTTCGTCATTGGCTGGCGCACTGATCACAACATGCTTGGCACCACCCACCAAATGTTTGGAGGCTGCCTCGCGGGTCAAGAACAAACCAGTTGCTTCAATAACAACCTCAACGCCGTAAGCGGCCCAGTTGATGAGCTCAGGGTTGCGTTCACTGATGAACACTAATTTTTTACCGTTTTCAAAAACGAGGGTGTTGTCTATGATTTCAAAAGAAAGGCCAAAAGGCCCGTGAATGCTGTCGTATTTGAGCAAATGCGCAAGGGTTTTAACGTCTGCTAAGTCATTGACTAAAGCAACGTTAATTTGAGGGTCTTGCAGGGCAATTCTTGTAAAACAGCGCCCAATTCTTCCAAATCCATTTACACCTACAGTTTTCATCTTTGAGTTATTGTTGTTATTACAAAAATAACAATAAAAAAGTAAAAGTGTTCAAATGACACTTTGAACACTTTTTCTTTTGATTATCAATAAGTTAAGTATTTTCCCTAACGAACTACCACTTCAATTTGGTCTGAACGGTTTTAGGAACACCATCTTTGTGCAAGTAAATATTGATGGTCTTGTATTTGAAATAATTTTCAGAAACATATAGGTAGCCTTTTGGCATGTTGCTCGTGCCCCAAGAATTTTTAACCATAAAGTAGCGCGTACCATTTTGATCGGTATAAAGCCCAACAATGTGCATGCCGTGGTCATCAGTTGTGGTTTTGTTGTCATAGCCTTTCTGACGAAGCTCTGGCGTGATAGCCATTTCTTTCATCGGCTCCATAAATGCATTTGATTTGCGCTCTGCACCTGCGTCGTTAAAACGTTTATCGTCTTTGCCGACCACTTCGATCATGCCAGGATCGGCCGGAACAATTGCCAAACCATTTTTGAAACTAAAGCCTTTTTCAGAGACATCGGCGCCCCAAGCAATTGTGTAGCCATTTTTAAGTGCCGAGATGGTTACCTCGACGAGGTCGTCCATACTGACATTATAACTTGTACCCCAAGCCCAGTTGTCTGGAATCTCGAGCATGCATTCGCTGTACATCGGGTGATTGGTAAAAGAAGTCAAGGACACGTAGTTTTTCATGTCGAGGCCCAAAGACGCTGCGTAAGATTTTGGCGTATAGCGCGTACCATTCCATTCGAAGGTCTCGATGTCTTTACCGATGCCGCGGTTGAGGATGTCGTTATACTTGCGTTTCCACTCGTCGGTAATGCCCTCTGGCGCACCAAGTCTAGAAATGACATCGGACATGAGCGTGTTGAGTTGGGTGAACATTTCGCCGTGGTTATATGTACTCGTGCCACTCAAACCAGTATACACTTCATAAGGAACAATACCAAATTTTTCAATGACGAGCGGTACATCGTGAAAAGCACCACCCTCGCTGAAATTGACCTTGCCGTCCATGCGAATGTATTTCTCTGCCTTCAATTCGTAGGCTTTGCGCACCACGTACATTTCAGATAATACGACTGGGCTTTTTGTCAGGCGTTGGATTTCAGACTCAAAGAAACTTGTTGCCGAAAAAGACCAACATGTTCCGGTCTGGCCTTGGCTTTGAACGGGTGTGGCGTCTAGTTGAACGAGTTTTTTAAACTGATACTTACTGCCCTCGACATTGGTCGTTTGGGCAAATAACAAGGAAGTACTGATCCCGATGGATAGTATAAAACTGAAGGATTTTTTCATGCGTAAATTTTAGTTGTTGAGCACCCAACCTTGCAAACCGCGTGCCGCAGCTTGTTGTTGGATTTGTTGGAGTTCAGAAAGATTTTGAGCTGCACCCGCACTCACTTTGGTCAGTGGGCCATTTTGGATGAGTCTGGCTGCAAAGCCATCGCGCTTCAATTTGAGCACTAGGTTTTGAGCATTTTGCAAATTAGAAAAACAGCCGACAATAAAATCAAAGGCAGCAGGCGCATTGGCTTGGGGAGGTGTTGGTTTGGTTTCTTGCGCCACAAGTGTTACTGGAGCGGCCGGTACTTTGACTACAAAGTTGAACCCAGGTTGCCATTCGTAGGTCGCAAAGCTGGTGCGTGTTCCTTTTTCAAATGCAATTGGCGCTTGTGTTTTAGAAGCCTCAGTTGCTAAATCTAGTTCTAGGCTAGATTTTACATAGCTCGGCGCATCTTGCTTGTGTAGCGGATTGAAATCTGAACTCGAGAACAAACCTGACTGCAAAGCATTGGTTTGGGTCGGGATCCAGAAAGAATAAAATGCAAAAGGAAGGATGCAGGCTGCAGCTGCGACGCGCGTCCAATTGATTTTGTTGGGAGCCGAATTTGGCTGTAATTCAATAATTGGTGTTTCTTGGGCTGCTTGAACAGGCTGCGCTACAAAATTGAGGTTGGACAAGCCGTAAGAAGACAACAGCAGGTTAAAGAAGCGGTCCTGCTCAAATGAAATTTGGCCGTCAGGTTGTTTGGCAAAAGTACCAAGCTTAGGCAAGTGAAGGGTTTCACCGGTAGCCAATTGGCGCTGCAATTTGTCTGTATGACTTTGCAATTGCGTTTTGGCTTCTTCGTAATACAGACCGTGAAGGCGCGCGTATTCTGCGAGCAGTAAGCCGTCGTCTGTGAGTAAAAAGCGATTGAAAAGGAGGGCTTTTTTGGGCGGTGCAATGAGGCCTTTGTCGAGGTCGATTTCGGCAGCTATTTGCTTGGCGACGAAGCCCCCAAAACCAGGCACAACTACACAGTTGTGTCTTAGTAAAAGTTGAATAATAATATCTTCAAAACCCTGCATTGAACAAACTTACGAAAGTCTAGTCAGATTACAAAAAAGGTAAGACTTTTTCTAAATCGGCAGGAACATCTATGTTGGGCGTTTCGATGTCGGTCTGAATCAGGCGAATGGCATAGCCATAATAAAGCCAACGCAGCTGCTCTAGAGATTCGGCCTGCTCGAGGGCACAGGGTGCCAATGCGGCAATTTGTTGTAGCGCAGTTGCCCTGTAGGCATAGAGCCCAATGTGGCGCAGCCAAGGAAAGTGTTGGTCTTTGGCGTAGTGCATATTGGGCAGCGCACTGCGCGAAAAATAAATGGCGTTTTGCTGGTGGTCTGAAAGCACCTTGATGCGGTTCACGTTTTCTAAATCTGCCGCACTGACTGCCGGATGCACTAGTGTAGCAAGTTGAACGCTGGGGTCTTCAAAAGCGCCCAAGAGTTGATCGAGTTGCAGACCCGAAACCAAAGGTTCATCGCCTTGGATGTTGATAACGATGTCGTGGTCGGGGAAATGAGCGAGTACCTCGGCACAACGCTCCGTACCGCTTTGGTGAGCGGCGTTGGTCATGCGTACTTCTCCTCCAAAACGACGCACTTCGTCGAAAATGCGTTGGTCGTCGGTAGCGACCACAAGGGTATCTAGTAAGGTCGCTTGTTGGGCGCCTTCGTAAACCCGCTGGATCATGGACTTGCCTTTGAGGTCGATGAGTGGTTTGCCAGGAAACCTGGTAGAACCAAAACGAGCGGGGATCACACCGAGAACTTTCATTAAAATTTGGCTTGTATTTGGAGCATAAAATTGCGAGGTGCCTGGATGTCGCCTGGGCGTGAAGTCACCTCAGCATTGAGCAGGTTATTGACAATAAATGAGATCCTGTATTGTTCTTTGATCGTGTAGGCAAAGCGCGCATCTACAACTAAATTGCCTCGGTTGTAGAGCTGACGATAGGCTTTGAGGCCAGGTAAAATGTAAACTTCTGAGGTGAGCGAAGGATCGAGGTCGTCTTCGAAAACGCGGTCGATGTTGCGCATAAAGCTGTTGTAGCGCAGCGAAGCCCCAAAGCTGAGCTTTTGGTAATTGGCTTCAATGTCGGCCTTAGCCAAATGCTTGAATCGGTATTTGAGCATGTTGGTGGTGGTGTCCGAAAAATTGGCGGTGTATTGCGGATTGCAGTTGAGCGAAATAGGGTTCATGTAGGTGTAACCAATCAAGGAAATCAATTCTACTTTTCCGAGCTGCCCCGAAGAATTAAAGGAGAGATCGAGACCAGAAATGCGGGCTTTTTCAGCATTTTGCGCCTGAAAACCAACCCAGTCGCTGATGTTGTACTGGCCACTGGTCAGGAATTGAAGGTCTTCGGCAGAAGGATTGAGTGGGTCGAGCGGTTTTTGCGTGATGGGGTTGTAATAAATGAAGGAGAACTCCATCATGTTGCTGTATTGATTGACAAAAAAGGCAGCGTCTACCATGGCTTTCCAGTTGCCAATTTTAAAGCCTTGCTTGATGCCGATTTCGCCCGCCCACCCCATTTCGGGCTGTAGCTCTGGATTGGGGAAAATATTGAGCGCGCCCACCGAAGTTTGCGTAAAACGCTCTGCCACACTTGGGTAGCGAATGCCTTGACCCAAGCTTGCGCGCAAGTGCGTAAACGGCTTTAGGGCATAGTGCATGCCTGTGCGCAACACTGGGTAAAACGGAAGACTAATGCTGTCTTTGCCGGGCAGTAAAAACTGCGAATCTGGCTTTTGTTGGTCCATCTCGAAGTATTCCAAACGCATACCAGCACTGAGGTCTAGTTTATTTTTGTGGTATTCGAGCTGCGTGTAGGCGGCGTAATTTTGCGAGCTGTGGTTGCCAAACAACTGAGAGTTGACAACGTTCTGAATGGCCGTTGCGCCTGCACTCAGCGTACTGCCCTCGCCGAATTTGCGCTGAAAGGTGTAGTCGGCATAAGAAATGGTGGCGGCATTGCTCTGACTGGCGTTGGAAAGGTTTTCATTAGAAACCCAATAGAGACGAGTTTTGAGCTGATGAAGGTTGTTGTGTTGGTCTATAAACTTGGCGTAGGGATCTAAAAACAAGCGCTGCCCAAAGTTATAGCTCACCGTAGAAGCGCCAGCGGTAGTGTCGCCGTAGCCACTTGGGGTATAGCCCAAGGAATCGCTTTGCCAAATGAGAAAACTACCCGTTTTTTGAACTTGGTAGTTGTAGCCCAAGCCCGCTTTAAGGCGCTTGTCTAAGATGGCTTTGGCGTAGAGCGTACCGGATACGCGCGCCCTGAATTCAGACTCGCCAATGCGGTAGCCGTCGTTGTGGTAGCCCGTGGTGGAGAGCGTGTAGCCAAAGCGTTTTTTTAGCGCGCTGTGGAATACTTCTAGTTGTTGATTCATTGGTGGGGTGGTCCACCATTGGAGGGAGCTGCGGCGGGGGGCGCCATATAAACCGTATTGTACTTTGACTCTAGTGACGGGCACCAATGTGGGCTCTTTTTCGGCAAGGGCAATGACGCCATTGAGCGCTCCGCTGCCGTATAATACAGACGCCGCGCCTTTCATGACCTCTACTTGGCTGGCTTGTTCCATTGGAATGGCATTCCATTGGGTGTCGCCGGCGTAGCCAGATAAAAGCGGCATGCCATTCCAAAGCAACAGCACGCGGCTCCCGGTGCCGTAGGCAAAGCCGGAGCCGCCGCGAATAGAAACCTGGCCATCCATGGTATACACCCCCGGCGTTTGGTCCACGGCCTGCTCTAAGTCGGTGATGCCTTTGTTGTCGATGAGTTGTGGCCGAAGGATTTCCATTGATACAGGAATTTCTTCTATGGCTTGGCGGCGCTTACCGGCACTCACGACCACGTTTTTTTGTTCTTGAACTTGCGCTTGAAGTGCCACTTTTAGCGGGGTGGTTTGCGCTTGGCTAACCTGAATGGTATCTGGAATATAAAACGTAGCCTTGATGATGAGTTCAAAGGGAAAAGCACGTTGGGGAATGGTGATGATGCCGTTGTTGCTTTTAATGGGCGCACTGCCTTTGAGCACCGCAAAGGATTCTTCTAGGCGGGCATTAGTTTGGGCATCGGTCACTTCAATTTGGAGCAATTGCGCCCAACTAGTAGCGCTTCCAAAGAGCAAAAGTAGGATGAGTAAACGCATGTTGTAGTTTCAGTAGGTTCTGTGCGAATTTAAGAGATTTAAGCGACTTTCGTGTACGTATATTTACAGAACATACTGTAATTGAACCACAAAATTTCTCGGGGCCTGAACCGCACCTGGCCTGGTCACGTATTCTGCGTTCGTGAAATTGTTCAAAATGAGATTACACTTGAATTGCTCCGAAAAAGCGTAATTGAAGCGCAAATCAAATACCGGAACGCCTTTATTAAATACAGCACGATACTGCGCCATGCCCACCAAAATCTCTGTATCGATGATGCCTTCTTCAAAAGCCAAATCGATGTTGCGCATAAAAGAATTGTAACGGCCCGATATGCCGATGCCAAACTTTTTATAATTGAGCTCAATATCTGCCTTTGCCAAATGCTTGAAACGGTATTTGAGCATAGAACCCGTTGTATCTGAGAAAGTCGCGAGATACGTGGTGTCTGTATTCAAACTCAGGGGGTTCATGTAGGTGTAGCCCAATAAAGTCAGGACCTCTACTTCGCCGATTTTACCCGTGCTGTTCATCGAAAATTCAATGCCCGTAATGCGCGCTCGCTCGGCGTTTTGCGCTTGAAATCCGACCCAATTATAAAGGTAATTGATTGCCCCAGGATTGGTAGTTTGCAAAAACGCCATGGTATCGGGCTTGAAAACACCAAAAGCAAATTCTGTCATGTTGTCGTAGGCATTGATAAACCCAGCAACATCGAGCAGCGCCTTCCAAGCGCCAATGACTACAACTTGCTTGAGCCCCAACTCAGCAGCCCAACCGCGCTCGGCAAGTAGGTCTGGATTTTGAAAGATGCGCAAACCGCCTACGCTTGTAGAAATATAGCGCTCTGCCACAGCCGGAAAACGAATACCTTGGCCAAAAGAAGCGCGCAAGTGAGTGCTTTTGCGCAGTGCGTAGTGTCCGCCGAAGCGTAAAATAGGATAAACAGGCAGTGTTTGGCCGACCCAATTGAAATTGGTTTCGGGCGTTTCGTTGTTGAGTTGACAATATTCAAGCCGCAAACCCGCTTGTAAATCTAGCTTTCCCTTCGACCATTCCGCTTGGTGATACAACGAAAAATTCTTGCTCAAATGATTTCCAAAAATATAACTCGTTACCTGACTCACATTTGACGTCGCGCCAAAAGAGAGATCGAGGTACTTGAACTTCTTGCTCGCTTGATAATCAGTATAGTACATCTGCCCGAAAGAAGCGTCAACGAGCGCTGTAGACGACCCTGTTGTGGTGACATAATACCGCGTTCTGAGCGCATGCTTGACCTTATTTTTGGAAATGTATAACAAATAGGGGTCGAAGCTCAAGCGCAGTGCGCGCTGTTCGCTGAGCGTATTTTCCAAGGCCTGTAAGCACATTGAATCATTGCGCCACAAGATAAACACACCTTCTTCTTGCGCCTGGACATGAAAAGAAAGCCCCGCCTTGAGTTGCGGGATATTTTTAAAGAAATAAGCGTAAGTGCCATGGATGCGCGCGCGCTGTTCGTGATCGCCCTCGCGGTAACCTTTATCTCTGAACACATTGACGCCAAGTGTAAAAGCGTGATTTTCTTTGCGTTTGGCGGCATAGACATCAACCAACTGAAAGGTCGGTGGGGTATCCCACCATTTCATGCTCGCCCTTGGCGGGTTGCCATAAATACCATTTTGAACCTTCAACGAAACCGTACCCTCAAGAGGCGCGTCTTTTTCATTCATCGCAATGATGCCATTGAGTGCCCCGCTGCCATAAAGCACAGAAGAAGCGCCTTTGATGATTTCAATTTGCTCGGCGTGCTCCATCGGCACTGCATTCCATTTGACATCTCCAATATCAGGCGAGAGCATCGGCACGCCGTTCCAAACAAGCAGCACTCGGCTACCGGCACCGTAGGCATAACCGCCGCCGCCGCGTATCGAGACCTGGCCATCCATCGTAAAAACGCCCGGGCTTTGGTTTACGGCTTGTTCGAGATTGGCCAAACCTTTGTTGGCAATGAGTGCGGGGCGCAGCACTTCCATGGAGATAGACACCTCTTCGATATTTTTCTCAAAGCGCGCTGCACGCACGTAAACGGTTTTTTCGTCCTGCGTTTTGAGGCGAAGGCTATCCTTATTCAGGTCTTGTGCGAAGAGGTAAATAGGAAAAAAAATCAGGTATAGTGTCGTAAATTTTACTGAATGCATTGCTGTTTGTTCGGTCTAACTTTACCCGAAGCTACTAAAAAATGGAACACTCAGACCAACTCTATCAAATTGCGTTCACACAACTATACGGCATTGGCCCTATTCGTGCGCGGCGCATTCTCAAACTGCTCAAGCATCCGCGCGATTTTTTTGAGCTCAATTACAATGCGCTGCAGCAACTCACCAGCATCCCTATTGCGCAACTCGAAAAAACCGATAGAACAAATGCCCTTTGGCGGGCGCAAGGCCAGCTACCTTATTTAGCCAATGAAAACCTCAGCTATCATTTCATCACGGACCCCACCTACCCCGAACGCCTGCGGCATTGCAGCGATGCGCCGCTCGGATTGTTTTATCGCGGCTCAGCACCAAGTTGGCACCAACCCAGGTGCATTGCAGTAGTGGGCACGCGCCAGCAAACAGCATATGGTCAACAACTTGTCGAAGCATTACTAGCAGATTTACCCAAAGATATTGTTGTCATCAGTGGTTTGGCCTTAGGTGTAGATGCCAATGTACACGAACAATGCATACAACAACAATTACAAACCATTGGTGTCTTGGGGCATGGCATCGACCGCATTTACCCAGCCAGCAACCGCAATCTCGCGCAACAGATGCTAAAGCATGGCGGTCTACTTTCTGAATTTTTAATCGGCACCAAACCAGACCGCATGCATTTCCCGATGCGCAATCGGATCATTGCCGGTTTAGCCGATGCAGTGGTGGTGATCGAGAGCAATAAAAACGGTGGTTCCTTGATCACAGCCGAGCTCGGCAACGATTACAACCGAGAAGTCTTTGCCTTTCCCGGGCCCATTAACCATGCGCAATCTGAAGGTTGCCACGCCCTGATCAAAAACCAACAAGCGCATTTACTCACCTCTGCCCAAGACTTATTGCAAACCATGAACTGGACAGACGCGCAGCAAGAAACAACCCTGCGCCAACAGCCAATATACTCAGGGCTGCAAAAAGAGATCCTCGACCACTTCAAAAACAAGAACAACTGGAGCATAGACGAACTCGCCCTAAGTACCAAAAATGCCGTTTCACAGATCAGCAGCACACTCTTTGAGCTCGAATTGGATGGCGCCTTACAAAATATCGGTGCAAATCGCTACCGCCTGCCCTTGTAGTTTGCAAAACCTGCGTAACTTTGTGGCAGTTCATTTAAATAAACTTATTAAGAAAGGTGGAGGGACAGGCCCTATGAAACCTTGGCAACCTCACATTCTTGTAAAGGTGCCAAATCCGATCCCTAATGGGAAAAGATAAGTTGAAACGCGCTGTTTCTACCTTTCGCCAAGCAGATTATGACCAATAGCGCATTACAACAAGCCATTCAGCAACGCATTCTCGTCTTAGACGGCGCCATGGGCACCATGATCCAGCGTCATCAGCTCGAAGAATTTGACTTCCGAGAAGGCGCTTTCGAGCAGCACCCAATGTCATTGAAAGGCAACAACGACTTGCTGTCGATCACCAGGCCTGACATCATCAAAGACATCCACCGCGCCTATTTAGCAGCTGGCGCCGATATCATTGAAACCAATACTTTTTCGGGCACCACCATTGCACAAGCCGACTACCAACTCGAAGCAGCGGTGTATCAAATCAATTTTCAAGGCGCAAAAATTGCCAAAGAAGTTGCCGCCGAATTCACAGATCGCCCGCGCTTTGTGGCAGGGTCTATCGGGCCAACCAACCGCACCGCATCTATTTCTCCCGACGTCAATGACCCGGGTTTCCGCGCCGTCAGTTTTGATGAACTCGTGGAGGCCTACAGTGCACAAATAGAAGCGCTGATGGACGGTGGTGTTGATATTTTACTCATTGAAACCGTCTTTGATACGCTCAATGCCAAAGCAGCCTTGTACGCTTGCGATCAGGTATTTGAAAAACGCGGCGTCAAAATCCCAATAATGGTTTCGGGTACCATTACC
>JAIPCC010000005.1 GCA_021738405.1 Crocinitomicaceae bacterium
ACCGTTAAATAGGATTTGGTCGCCAGTCTGAGAGCGGTCCCCATCATAGGCAATAACGCCTAGCTCAAAAGAAACAGCACCAGATAGCGGTGTCAAAAACCCTGAAATAGGTATCGTTACCGTATTGGATGAACTTCCTTGGCTCACATTTGCCAAGCCGTCAAAAACCGTTAAGTTTTTGTAGGGCTCAGAAATGTTTTTGTAAATAACCACAATAGACCAACCCCCGTACAAGTTACTGCTATTGACCTGCTGTATTTGGTCTGCAATTGTGAAACGACCTTTGATACCGGCTCCTTGAACAATATTGGTGATGTTTTTATAGCAAAAATAAGAAACAGCTCCGGTGGTGTTGTTAATCGTTTGGTCTGCGATAAGTTGCTGGTAAGTGCCGTTATTGACCTTTATTTTGATATTGCTGCGGATAGCATAGTTGGTAGTGGACGTGTTGATTTTTCCACCCCAGTACAAGCCTGCCCAAGTGATTTCTGAACAGTTAGGGAGGTTCAAGCTGTCGCTTGAGGACATGAAGGTTGTGGGGTCGCCGTCGATGTCTACGTAAGACATGGTGTAGTTATTATTTTGACCGGAGCCTGAGGGTGGGATCTGGGCAACTGCATTATTGCAACTCGCTGATGAGTTGCAAGAAACTGATACGTTTGAAATGAAGCGAATGCCACCTTTTTGTTGGGTTTGGTAGCGGATGTTAAAGGGGCTTACGATTTGTCCGAAGCCAGTAAAAAATGCGCCAAAAGAGAGCACGAAAGCCAACAAAAATTTCAAAGAAAAGTTGGAGTTTTGAGTATAGTTATCTTTCATGCAGGTTTTTGGAGAGTTAACAGCTTGATTATAACGAAAAAGGCCCCCAAAAGGTTGCCTTTTCAAATGAATTTATCATTCACTCATTTAAAGAGGAATATTGCCGTGTTTTTTCTGAGGCAATGCCTCGGCTTTTTTCTCGAGCATTTTATAAGCGCTGATGAGTGCTGCTCTGGTTTCTGAAGGCAACAAAACCTCGTCAATAATGCCTCTTTCAGCTGCGCGATACGGGTTGGCAAAAGTATCCGCATATTCCGCTTCTTTTTCAAGCCATTTTGCTGCCGGATCTGCGGCTGAGGCAATATCTCTTTTGAAGATGATTTCGGCAGCTCCTTTGGCTCCCATTACCGCAATTTCGGCCGTTGGCCAAGCAAAACTGAGGTCGGCACCCAAGCTGCGCGAGTTCATGACACAATAGGCACCTCCGTAGGCTTTGCGGGTAATAACGGTGATTTTAGGAACCGTAGCTTCTGCAAAAGCGTAAAGCAATTTAGCGCCATGTGTAATGATGCCGCGCCATTCTTGATCGGTGCCCGGTAAAAATCCAGGGACGTCTTCTAGTACTAAAAGTGGAATGTTGAAGGAGTCGCAGAAGCGCACAAAACGCGCTCCTTTGCGGGAGGCGTCAATATCGAGTACACCTGCCATTGAAGCCGGCTGATTGGCTATAATGCCCACCGTTCTGCCTTCCAAACGGGCAAAGCCAACGACAATATTTTTGGCGAAATCTTCGTGTACTTCTCTAAAGCTGTGGTCGTCTACCAAGCAATCAATAACGCGTTTGATATCGTAAGGAATATTGGAGTTGTCGGGCAAAATTTGCTCAATTTGCTTGTTTTTAGAAGCTTGAAAACTAAAAACAGGCGTAATTGGCGATTCTTCGTTGGCGTTTTGAGGCAAATAAGTAATCAGGTCTCTGGCTTTGCGGATACACTCTACATCGTTGGCGGCTGTAAAGTGGTTCACCCCAGACTTTTCGGCATGTGTTTTGGCGCCACCGAGGTCCTCAGAGCTCACTTCTTCATGGGTAACGGTCTTCACAACATTCGGGCCGGTTACAAACATGTAGGACGTTTCCTCGACCATAAAAATAAAGTCTGTAAGTGCTGGGGAGTAAACTGCGCCCCCTGCGCAAGGGCCCATGATCAAGGAAAGTTGAGGTATGGTTCCCGAAGCACGCGTGTTGCGAAAGAAAATATCTGCATAGCCACTCAATGAAACCACGCCCTCTTGGATACGGGCACCACCGGAGTCGTTCATGCCAATGATGGGCGCGCCATTTTTCATGGCCATGTCCATAATGCGGCAAATTTTAACGGCGTGTGTTTCGGATAAAGAGCCCCCGAGCACCGTAAAATCTTGAGAGTACACATATACCAAACGACCGTGGATATTACCGTAACCAGTAACCACGCCATCGCCAAGAAATTTTTGTTTGTCGAGACCAAAATTAGTAGCGCGGTGCTCTACAAAAGCACCAATCTCTTGAAAACTATTTTCGTCCAGCAATAAGGAGATGCGTTCGCGGGCGCTGAGCTTGCCTTGTTGGTGTTGTTTATCTATGCGTTCAGCACCTCCACCTTGATGCAGGGCCTGACGTTTTTCGTGTAGTTGTTGTTCTTTTGCCATAGTATTCTTGAACAACAAAAATACAGAATTTAGTCCTTTAAAAAAGCGGCTTTGTTTTCGGAAATGATCAAGAGTAGCCAGGCAGCCAAAAAGAAAAGAATTTCTACTGTTTCAGACCAATTAAAAAGTGCTAAACAGACCGACATCAACATCAAAATGATAGTGGCCGCCAACAAGCGTGAACCTAATTTTTTAACCTGGGCAAGGGCATCAAAAGCACCTGTTGTGAGTAGCTCCATGCGCTGTCTAGAGCGTTCGGTGTAAATGAGCAGTGGCAGCAGGATAAGCCCCTGCGGAATGAAAAAATCTTCGTACCAAAAGAAGTCTGAAAATGCGGTGGTGAAGCGCCAAGTGGGCTCAGTCAGGACCATATAAAAATGACTCAATATGATAAAACTCACATAAAATAGAGAAGGACGTAAAAGCAGTTGGGTGCTGCGACTCTCTTTTCGATAAAAGGCAAAGAACAAGCGAATGCTCAGGTCAAAAATGATGAAGAGTAAAATGAAGTAGAGATCCCAGCCCCACCAAATGTAGCCGAGGAGTGGCAACAAAAAATCGCCCAGAATTTCGCTGACTAATTGGGCCTTTTTCATATGCGTTTGCGCAGCACTTTGACGCGGTCTTTGGAAAGCTCATAAGTGGAGTCTATCTTCAGGGCTTTGGCATAGCTAAAGAGCGCATTGGTGAGGTCGTTGCGGTCTTCGTAGAGCAGGCCAATGTTGTGATAAGATGGCAGGTGCTGCGCGTTTACTTTCACTGCTTTTTTGTAAAAATACATCGCGCTATCCGGCTGATTATAAGTAAACTGAGCCAAATACCCTAAGTGAAAAAACCCGTCTGCGTATGTGGAGTCTACTTTCGTCATTTTGCGGTACAAGCGCTGAGCAGCAGCTGGTTGTCCGAATTTCTCTTTGGCAAAAGCTAATGCGTAAATCACTTCGGTGTTTTTGGGCTGTAATTGATAGGCGGTCATGTATTTTTCAATACATATAGGGTTGTTTTCATACTCGTACAAGGAACCTAGCAAAAGGTAGGTCATGTAATACTCGGGGTCTTGCTGAACAGCTGTTTCATAAGAAGAAATAGCTAATTTGATATTGTTCTCAAACTTATAGATGGTCCCTTTCAGGATATACGCATCGCGATATGTTTTGTCTATGCGGAGCGCTTGGTTGATGTATTTAAAAGCTTTGTCGTGGTCACCGAGCAGCACGAGCGTATTGGCCAAACCGACCAATGCCGCTACATTTTTGGGCGCCTTCTTGACTAAGTTACGGTACATGGTAAATGCCCGAAAGACGTCGTCAGCACTCCTGTTAGGCTTATTGATGAGGCATTCTGCGTACAACACGCGGGCTTCTGTATTATTGGAGTCTAGGCGGAATGCTTTGGCGCCGTAGTTGAGCGCTTTGTCAAAAGCGAGTGAATCCATGAGGATGTTCCCTTTTTCGATAAGCAAAGGCAAGGAATCGGGATGAGCCGCTAAGAGTTGGTCGAGGGTTTGTTTTTTAACCGCTGATGTATTTGGGTTGCCACAAGCAACGAATAATAAGCCACTCAAAAATAATAAACAGAAACTGCGCATTTTACAAAATTAAGATTTTGATTTGGATTCTAACTTGCGTAATTTTGTAACGTAAATTATAGCCATGAAGCGTAGTATTTTTCTCCTTGTTCTTTTCGTGCTTTCTGGCACACAACAAATCGTTGCGCAAGGTTGTTCGCAATGCAAGATGCTCGCCGAACAAGGCAGTGGGCTAGATGAAAACAGCTTTGGTAGCAATATCAACGGCGGCATCCTCTATCTAATGCTCATCCCCTACCTCATCTTGCTGTTTTTATTCCGCAAACCGGTATTCAATTTTCTAAAAGGCTTATTCAGCGCGAAGGCCTAAACCCAACGCACCACCACCTTACCGGTTGTTTGCCCTTGGCCTAAAGCGTCGTGGGCTTCGGTAAAATCGCTAAAATGATAACTCGCCACATTTGGCAGCTTTAACTGTCCGTTCTGATACAAGCGCAGCATTTCTGCCATGCTATTTTGAATCACTTGCGGCTGTACTTCTGCTATTTTGAGCATATTGACGCCCAAAATATTTTTGGACTGCATCATCAGGCCAATCGGCAGCAAGATTCCCATTTCCCATAAAAATGACAACTTGCCCAAAAGTCCTTTTCTCGTGGCCAAATCAGCACCTCCAAAAAGAAACAACCTGCCGCCTGGGCCCAGTAGTTTCATATCTGTTTTGGCAGACTTGCCACCTACAGCATTAAATGAAGCCGAGAGTTGCTCCTCTCCTAAATGAGCGCCGATGGTTTGGAAATAATCTTCTTTATTGTAATTCACAATGACGTCCACTCCTAAAGACTCGAGATACGATCTTTTGGCATCGCTGCCAATTTTGCCGTAAACAAATGCGCCTTTGCGCTTGGCCAACTGCACCAAGAAGCTACCGACTCCGCCTGCAGCTGCATGCACCAATACGCGGTCATGTGCCTGAATGGGCGAGAGCACCTCTGCCATGTAGTGCGCTGTCACACCTTGCGTAGCAAACGGCAACGCATCATGAGCAGGCATTTCTCCGATCGGAACAATTGCATTTGCAGTGGTTTTGGCATGTCTGGCATACGCACCAAAGCGCGCAAAAGCCAAGACGCGTTGGCCCACCAATGTAGGGTCTACAGCTGAACCTACTTCGGTGATGCGCCCAACAAGTTCATAGCCGAGCACGCAGGGTCTTGGGGGCGCCTCGCGGTACAAACCAAAGCGCGCCATGACGTCGGCATAATTGAGTCCAAAAGCTTCGGATTCAATCAGTACCTCATCGCTTTGGAGAGGCAAAAGTGTAATGGTTTGTAGCTTAAAAGCTTCTTTTGAGCTGCCGATAGCAACTAAGACAAATCCTTCGGTTTGCATCAGAAACGTGCTGTAATACCGCCCATTACTTGGAAAGGCTGAACAGGGTAGCTATACCAGCGGTTGTAGCGCTGAGCAGCCAAATTATTGGCTTGTAAAAACAAAGAAACTCTTGGCGTATAGCGGTATTCTAAACCTAAATTAACATCGACAATTGTACCGAGATCTAGATAAGACTGCGTCCCTTCAAGTTGTGCATTTGGTGCACCTGCGCGCACGAGTGCTTTACGACCCATTTCTATGTTGGCATCAATTTGCGCATAAAATTTATCGTATAAGTTGTAGGCTCCTCTGGCTGTAAACTGCAGCACAGGTAGGTTCCAAGCAAAAGCGTTGTGATACAGCTGGTAAATGTTGTAACGACCCAATACATCAATTTTCAATTTCTCAGCCGCCTGATAGCTCATCGAACCTTCAAATGTGGTCTGGTTGAGCGTATCGTAAATCACGGTGAGGTAGTTGTCGAAAGCAGGCAGGGTATCAGTCACAAAAAAGGCTTTGTTCTCGATGTGCATGAAGTGAACGCCCACATTAAAGCTCAACGTTTTACTCAGTGAGCCTTTAAAGCCCGCATAGATATCGTACGGATTGTGCTCGTTGCGCAAAGCAACATTAGTGCGGATAAACGGATTGGCCTGCGCGAGCCCCTGCAAGGTATTTTGCTTGAGCCCTCCTCTTAAACCAACGTAAGGAATAAAGATGTTGTTGAACATCGCATATTTGAACTCCGCATTCGGATACACAAAAAAGTCTGTGCCCAACTGGCTAATATCGGCTGTAATCGTGACGCCGAGTTCAACCTTTAAGCGATCGCTGAGGGCTTGGGTCCAGACGCCAGGCTTGAAATCGATGATGTTGTTGTTCACTACAAAACCGGTGTCGCCGATGGTGTAAACGCTATCTAAAATTCCGCGTTTGTAGCCATTGTAGCGCAGGCCTAAATCGGCATAAAAATGCTCGTTTTTGTAGTTGTACCAACCGCGGGTTTTGAAGGCAAAGTTGTCTTCTTTACTGCGCCAAATCTTAGTGGTGTCGGTCGGTAGCGTTAAGAAATGCTGATAATTGGCTTGAAAAGACAAATTGAGCTTGGCTGAATCTCCGCGCAACCAAACGTATTCAGCAGCACCTTTCATCAAGTGAAAACGCTGCGCGATGCTATCGGCCGAAATGCTTGAATCTGGGATGCCATAATAGTGAAAGCCGTTATTGCTGTAATTGGCATCCACTTTAAGCTGATAATTGCGCTCATTGAGGCCAAAATAAGCATTGGCCGAACTGCGGTCGTATTGAGCTGGGGCGTAAATTGTCTTGGAGCGGTCTTTGATGTCGCCAAAAGAACTCAGGTGCTTGAGATGCGCACCATAAACCATATTTCTCGACCGATCCGAGGTATAATAAATCTCGCCGAGTGGCATAATTACCGACCCAATTCCTGCCTTCACATAAAAAGGATACAACTTGGCCAGCTTCTCGGAGGTTTCTACTGTAGCCGCTTCAATGGTATCGAGTAAAATTTTAGTTTCTGCCTGAAAAAACAACAAAGGATAGTCCTTGACCGCCGTGGCCTTGACTGAATCAATGATTTTTGGGTTTTCCAATATTCGGGTGGCGGGTTCTACCTGCTGATTGGTAATGGTATATACGGTAAAATTATTATCTCCTTGTTGTGCCCAAATATGGAGCCCGGTCAGGAGAAAAACGAATGTGCTGATCAGTACTTTCATGGCTTACTCTTCGTTGATTTCAATTTTCATTTCTGGTTGCGGTTCTTCGTTGGCCGGCGGGTTTTTGAGCTGCATGAGCTCATCCCAAAGGTCTGATGCCTCTGCCAAGACGCCATCTTGTTGATCGGGATAAAAGTCCATCACGGATTTGAGCGTTTGCTCGGCTTGAAAGAGGTCCTCGCGGCTAATGTGCACACGCGTCTGTAAAAGCAAGCCCTTCGCCACCCAGTAATTATAGCTTGGCTTCATTTTGAGCAAAGCTTTGATTTCCGCTTCGGCTTCGTCATACATTTGCTGACCAAAATAGATGTCGGACAATAAATACTTGGCTTCTGAACCCATAGATGTTGTGGTGTTCTTGACCAACCATTCCAAAGACGGTTTAGCAACTTCGTATTGTTTCAAATGGTAATTGGAGAGGCCCGTTGCATACTCTGCTTCTACTCTGAGTTGCGGCGTTAATGCAGCGTTGTCCAAAACAAAGCGGGCATTTTCTTTGGCCAAATTATAATTGGCGACCATAAATGCACAGCGCATGATGCCCAATTTGGCTTCAAAAGTACTCGTTGGCTTAGCGGCAGCGGATTCCAATTTCTGGTAGTACTGCAGCGCGGTCTCGTAGTTCTTTTTCATGTAATAATAAGCCGCAGTTTTGGACGATGCATATTCTGCAAAAGTGCTTACTGATGTGGCCAAATACTTCTCAAATTGCACAATAGCAGCACTCGAATCTTTGGTCTTGAGCAAGCTGTTGCCGTAATAGAAATACGTTTCATTGAGGTAGCGGCCATTCGGAAATTTAGAGAGGTAGATTTCAAATTTCTCAACTGCTTCTCTAAAATTGGTGTCTTGATAAGCGGCGAGTGCAGGAGAATAAAAGATGTTCTCTTTTTCTTCTGTAGAAATATTGGCGCAAGGATAGCGGTCTATTACTTCAGAGGCTAAATCTGGTTTCTTCTGAGCGTTGTAGACATCGATCAGACTGAGCACCACTTCTTTACACACCTCACGTTGCTGCTCGTAACTCGCTAAAATTTCGAGATACGCCGCCTCCGACTTGATATAATCCCATTTTTTGTAGTAAATATCTGCAACATCGAGTTTGACGTCGAGTAAATACGGCGATTTAGGAAACTCCGTCAAGAAAGACTGATACGATTTGAGCGCGTCGTCATAATTGAGCTGAGACATATAAGTGCGCGCCAACTCGTATTGTGCATTCATTCTGTACTTCGAAACGGGCTCTTCTTTGAGTAATTTACTCAGGGTAACTGCTTTTTCTGCTAGCTGCCCATTGAAACCTTGCGCTTTTGCCAAATAGAAAAGGGCTTTGTCGTTGAGTGCAGAATTGAGGTTGTAGGCTTGCTGGTAATATTGAATGGCTTGCAAGTTTTGCTTGTTGACATAATAAGCGTCAGCAATGCGGAAGGTGGCGTCTACGACTTTATTTTCTTTGTTTGGACTGAGTTGTAGATACGTTCTAAAAGATTGAATGGCTTCATCGCGCTTGCCTTGCTCAAAATAAGCGTAACCGATATTGTAGTAGGCGTCTACTTTCTCTGGCAAAGCATTCGAGGCCGGCGAATTGATGAAATCGCGGTACATGTTAATGGCCGCTGGCAATTCTTTTTTTCTAAAAGAGATGTCGGCCATCCAGTAACGCGAAAGCGCCACCATTTGCGGGTCCATTGGATAGGTATCTACACGCTTGAACGCTGCATAAGCTTCGGTGAGTTGTCCTTTTTGAAACAGCTCTACTCCGTAGTTAAAAGCAACCGTTTGATATACTTTTTTCAGTTGTGCATCTTTGGAAGGAAGTTTTTCGATGGATTCTAGGGCCTTGGCATAATTAGACGTGTTGGTGTACACATTGACCAAATATTGATATACATCGCGCTTTCTTTTTGAATCTGGATATTGGCTCAGGTAGTTTTCAAAGGCGCGTACAGATTCGTCGTACGGATTGATATCCACTTTGAAAGACAACACCGCAAACTGAAACAAGGCATCTTCCTTGATTTGAGGTAAAAACAACATTTCTGCCGCACGTTCAAAAGCACTGCGTGCAGGCAAGAGTTTATTGAGTTGTAGATAGGCATCGCCAATTTGGTACATAGCAATATGACACAGGCTGTCCTGAGCGCGGGTTACCCGGTCAAAATTCTTGATGGCTTTCTCGTACTGTTTGGTTTTGTAGTAGGCGAAGCCCAACTCGTAGTAATCGTCGCGGGTGCCGCGTGCATTTTGGTGATAGCGTTCCAAAAACGGAAGTGCGAGGTCGTATTTACCTAATTGGTAGTACGCATTTCCTATAATGTGCTGAATATCAAACTCATTATTGACAAAACCACAGTTCAATACCGTCGGCGCAAAGTCAATGACTTGTTGAAACTTGTTTTGTTTGTACAAAATTTGGGCGATGTAATACGGTACAACCCCGCAGAAGGTCGAATCTTTTTGCAAGGCCTGAAAACCTTCTAAAGCCTCTTGCAAAGACGAACGCACGTAGCTGATGTGCGCATAATAGTACAGCGCCGGCTTGGCGTATTGTGTGCTGCCGTCTTTGATGTCCTTGAAGGCCAAGTAGGCTGCATCTTGATCCTCGTTTTGATAAGCCGAATAACCTAACTTGAACAAAACCTCTTCTTTTTGTTCGGCACTCAGACCCGATAGATTGATTTGAGCAAACGCCACCTGGGCATTGAGGTAATCCTCAGACTGAAAATAATAAGACCCTACCCCGATGGCAATTTCATTTCTGAAGTTGTTTTCTGGATACGTTTTATTGAATTGCTCCAACAAAGGGATGGCATCATTGTGGTACAACTTGAGCGCAGACATGCCTTCATAATAGTAGGCCTTAATCAAGTACGGGTCGTGCTCATTGCGCTGCTGAGTTTGGCAGCCATCAATGAAAACCCGAAACTCTTGCTTGGCAGCGGCAAACTGAGCTTTGGTAAATAGTTCTTCAGCATTGAAAAATGCTGCATTCTCTCCGCTAAATTTAACGGACTCCTGAGCCCAAAAGAATAATGGGAAACAGAGCAGGAAGACAAGATAACGCAAGTTACGATTCATAGAATGTAAAATTAATGGGGGCGCAGGCCCAACAAGCCCCCTACAATCAAAAGTTTTAAACCTGAATTTGTTAAGATAAAATCGCAGCTTTTGACAAATGGTTACGACATATTGAACACATTTGTCTAAAATTAGAACTCGTGTCAAATGTCATCGCGCTGGCTGCAGCCAATATTTACCAACAAGATCAACTGATCTTATCGAACGTTCAGCTTGAACTTGCTGCTCAATCCTTTGCTTATTTAATCGGTAAAACCGGTAGCGGAAAGAGTAGTTTGCTCAAAACCCTTTATGCCGAAATTCCATTAGTGGAGGGCGAAGGCGAAGTCTGTGGTTATAAACTCAAGGGCCTCAAGCGCAAGGATATTCCGTTTTTGCGCCGAAAAATTGGCATCGTTTTTCAAGATTTTCAATTGCTAACCGACCGAAATGTAATCGATAACCTCAAGTTTGTCTTGGGCGCAACGGGCTGGAAAGACAAAAAATTAATGGAGCAACGCGCACTCAACTGCTTGCAGCTCGTTGGCATTGAGCAAAAAGCGCATTCGTTTCCGCACATGCTCTCGGGTGGAGAGCAACAGCGCGTGTCTATCGCCCGTGCCCTGCTCAATCAGCCTGCGCTCATTCTTGCAGATGAGCCTACTGGCAACCTCGATCCAGAAACCTCAAAAGAAATCATGGAGCTATTGATTGCAGTAGCTAAAGAGGAAAATACAGCCATTTTGATGGCCACCCATGACATGCAGATGGTGCGCCATTATCCAGGCAGGATTCTAGAAGTACTCGATGGTCATTTAGTCGAAAAAACGACTATTTAGCAGCTGAAAGTTCGCCGGCGATGGCCGTTCTGATAAAAGCAGCACGCTCGGTTGAAGGCACATTGGCCAATGCAAACATACATTTGGTGAGCGCGGCCTCGGCCGTTAAATCTGCACCACTGATCACGCCAATTTTTTCGAAAAAAGTACTCGTCTGGTATGCGCCTTGTCTTACTGCTCCGCTCTGACACTGCGTGATATTCAATACCAAGCCACCCGCAGCAACAAACGCTTCTAGTAAAGTCTGAAAACGCTGCTTGCTAAAGGCATTTCCTGCACCGAAGGTTTCGATGATCAAAATTTTGATGTCGGGGTAACTCAGCGCTTTTGTATAGTGTTCAAAAGGCATTCCGGGGAAAAGTCGCCAAATCAAGACCTCATTAGAAACTTCGAATTGCGCTTGCAAAGCCGGGAGCTGCGTTCTAAACAAACGTTCTTGGAACCACTCTATTTGTACGCCCGCTTTGGCTAACAACGGATAATTTGGGGAGGCAAAAGCCTCAAACTGATGTGCTGAAACTTTAGAGCTGCGGTTGGCTCTGAACAAAGCATATTCAAAATAAACCGCAACTTCTTGTAAAATTGGTTGACCCTGTGCATCGGTTGCCGCCGCAATTTCGATGGCTGTAATGAGGTTTTCTTTGCCGTCTGTTCTGATGATACCAATAGGCAATTGTGAACCTGTAAATACGATGGGTTTCTTGAGGCCTTGCAACATAAAACTCAAGGCACTAGCGGTGTAGGCCATGGTGTCGGTACCGTGCAGGATCACAAAACCATCAAAAAGTTCGTAGCTTGATGCAATCCAACTGGCCAGTTGTTGCCAATGTTGAGGGCCTAGCTCCGAAGAGTCTAATGGCGGGTCAAAACTCTTGACTTGGATATCGAGTTCAAAGCGTTTGAGCTCAGGAATATGCCCGTATAGGTGCGAGAAATCAAAGCTTTCGAGGGCGCCAGTTTGCGCATTGGTGATCATGCCAATGGTGCCGCCGGTATAAATAAGTAAGAGCTTACGCATGCTCGAAAGTAAGGAATTTTTCTAAAGCGAATAAACGAATGGCGTTGGCTGAGCTGAGCTTTTCTATTTGCGCCGCACTCAGGCCCAATACTTCCTGGAGTTTACTCACCACCTCTATGAGGTAACTTGGCTCATTGCGCTTGCCCCGATATGGAACCGGCGACAAATATGGTGCGTCAGTCTCGAGTAGTAGTCTGTCTAAAGGGATTTCCTTCACGACCTCAGCCAAACCGGCATTTTTGTAAGTGAGCACACCACCAATGCCGAAATAAAACTGTTGGTATTTAAGGATGCGCTGCACTTGCTCTTTGCTGCCTGTAAAGCAATGAAAAACACCGCTGAGCTCAGGTGTCCACTCTTCGTCGAGTACGGCAAATAATTCTTCAAATGCCTTGCGCACATGAATAGCTATTGGTAACTGGAGTTTTTTTGCCCACTGCACTTGAATCCGAAAAACCTCTTTTTGGGCTTCGAGAAAGGTGTCGTCCCAGTAGAGGTCGAGGCCGATTTCACCCACGGCGCAATAACGCCCTGGCGCAGCAAAAAGCTGTTTTTCTATAGTGGCTAATTCTTGCTGCCAATTGGCTTTGACGTAAGTGGGGTGCAAGCCCATCATCGGGATGCAATTTGCAGTGGTGTCAGCCAAATTTTCTAATGCGGCAATGCTTTCAACATCGATATTTGGCAAAAGAATGGCGCCCACACCTGTTTGGGTGGCGCGACTCAGTACTTCAGCGCGATCAATATCAAATTCTTCGGCGTAAAGATGTGAATGCGTATCGATGATCATAGGGTCGCGAGGTATTGCTCCCAGGCCCAAGCGTCACGGAGGGCATCTTCTATGCCAAGGCGGGCCTTCCAGCCGAGCAGTTGCTCACCTTTGGTGGCATTGGCGTAAATTTCAATGACGTCGCCTTGTCTTCTCGGTCCAATGACGTGCGGCAAGGCTTGGCCTGTCACGCGTTCAAAAGCCGAGACAATTTCAAGTACTGAAGTGCCGGTGCCGGTGCCGATATTCACCGCTTCTAGCAGCCCTTCTTGTTGTTTAGACAAGAAGTCTAGGGCCGCAACGTGCGCTTCTGCTAAATCTTGCACATGGATGTAGTCGCGGATGCAAGAGCCGTCACGAGTGGGGTAATCGTTGCCAAAAATGGTCAGGTGCGGGTACTTTCCGATGGCCGTTTGGGTTACAAAAGGCAAAAGATTATTGGGTTTTCCGATCGGGAACTCGCCAATAAGCGCCGAAGGATGCGCACCAACTGGATTGAAATACCGGAGGTTCATGAGCTTGATCTCTGGCGCACTGCGGTGAAAATCAGCAATGATTTGCTCGCCCATCCATTTGGTATAGCCATATGGTGACTCCGGTAATTGCTTAGGGGTTGTTTCACTGACTTCTTTCTCGCCTTTGGGTTCGCCATAAACGGTACACGAAGAAGAAAACACAAAATTCTTGACCTGACGAGATTGCAACAGCGAAAGAACATTGATCAGGCCTACTAAATTGTTCTGATAGTAATCTAACGGTTTGTCTACAGATTCGCCGACCGCTTTGTACGCCGCAAAATGAATGACGCCCTCAAAAGTATATTTGTCAAATAACTCGGTTAAGGCTTGCTTGTCGCAGATATCTATCGGATAAAGCAATGGATCGTGACCTAAAATTGAACGAAGACCTGCTAAGACAATTTTGTTGGCATTGCGAAAGTCATCGGCAATAACTGGTGTGTAACCTTGCTGCTGCAAGGCGAGTACGGTGTGTGAGCCAATATAGCCCGCACCGCCAGTAACGAGTACGTATTTATTCATAAAACAAAGTTAGGAGAATCCGTTGGTTGTTGAACAGCTTTACCTTAAGTTTGTTAGTAGCAATATGAAACTACTCCTCGCGTTCACTTTACTTGGCCTTTTGGGCACTACCTACGACCTCGAAGTGCAAGTAGATGGTATCCCTAACACCAAAGGCACCGTATTTATCGGACTCTTCAATTCGAGTGCTTCATTTCCAAATTACGGTAAGCAATACAAAGGTGTTGTGGTTACGCACGAAGGCAAAAGTCATGTCTTTAAGTTCAAAAACTTGCCAAAAGACAGCTACGCCTTGGCCATTTACCACGACGAAAACAAAAATGGTAAGCTAGACAAAAACCTATTTGGAGCGCCTACAGAAGCCTATGGCTTTTCCAATAATGCCAGAGAAACTTTCTCAGCACCTAGCTTTGAGTCTGCAAAAATTGTGTTGGATCGAGACAAAAAATGCCAAATCAGGATCAAGTAAACCGATCAGCTAAACGCGATTAAAAGCGCTCCTTTGTCTACAACATCACCTTGCTGAATCGCAATTTCAGAAACCGCACCGATGCCTTCGGCCTTCAAAACGTTTTCCATCTTCATGGCTTCGAGCGAAAGCAATGGCGTGCCGGGTTCTACTTCTTGGCCTACCTGAACGTGTATGGCGGTCACGCGGCCTGGCATAGGCGCCTGCATTTCTTTGAGTTTGCGCAATTTGGGTTGGTCTAGGCCCATCGCGGCAATTAGTGAATCTAGCGGATGGCCTTTCTTGACCTGAAACGTGCGGTGATTGATGCGAATGGTGAGTTGGCCTGTTTCTGATTGGTCTGAAACGAGCTCACCATGGTATTTTTTACCTTCAAACTTGATTTCAAAAAAGCGATGATCAAACCACTTGACGGCAGCGCCACTAAGGGTTTGGGTTTCTTTATCGTCTAGGAACCATTTGTTCATGAGCATTATTTTGAAAGTTGAATAGCGGTATCGGCAGGGGCTTCAATTTCTTCTGTTTTTTCGATTGAAAGGCTAGTAAATTGAATGTCGTTGGCCAAGACCTCTGTACAAATATAAGCTTTATGTGTTGCAATTGCTGCTTGAATAGCTGCAGTGGTGTCTATCTGCACCAGGATGCGATCCGTGACATCAAAAGCGCTTTCCTTGCGTAAATTCTGAATGCGATTGACAATTTCACGGGCCAAGCCTTCAGCCTTTAGTTCGTCAGAAATCGTGACATCTAAAGCAACCGTTAAGCCATTTTCATTGGCGACCAACCAACCCGGAATGTCTTGGGCCTGGATTTCAAAATCCGAGAGGTCTAAGGCAATTGTCTCGCCTTCTACCTGGCCATGCCATCCTTGGTTCAGTTCAATTTGTGCAATGTCATTTTGATCGAATTGTTGCACAACTTGGCTGATGGCCTTCATTTGCTTGCCGTATTTGGGGCCAATGGTTTTGAAGTTCGGCTTGATCGACTTCACGAGGATGCCGGTATCGGTGAGTAATTCGAGTTCTTTGACATTGACCTCTGAGCAAATCAAATCCGTAACATGACGGAAATTGGCAGCTTCTTGGGCGTTCAATACGGGAATCATGATTTTTTGTAGCGGTTGACGCACGCGAATGTGCTGCTTCTTGCGCAGCGCGAGTACCAGAGAACACGCTTTTTGAGCCAACTCCATTTGGGTTTCTAAGGTTGGCAAAATATGCTGCTCAACGGCGCTCGGGAAGTCAGCTAAATGCACCGAGGCATGTGCTTGACGGCCCGACACTGTATTGAGGTCTGTGTAGAGCTGATCCATGTAGAACGGTGCAATTGGCGCCGCTAAAATGGCAATTGTTTCTAAACAAGTATAAAGCGTCTGGTAGGCTGCGAGTTTGTCTTGTCTGTCGTCGTTTTTCCAGAAGCGGCGGCGGCACAAACGCACATACCAGTTGGAAAGCTGCTCGGTGACAAAATCTTGAATGGCGCGGCCCGCCTTGGTTGGCTCATAGGCAGCAAAGGCAGCATCTACCTCAGCAATTAAAGAGTTGAGTTTGGAAATTACCCACTGGTCAATTTCTGGGCGCTCAGAGAGTGCAATTGGCGCTGCACTGAAATCAAAGCCATCGATATTGGCGTATAATGCAAAGAATGAATAGGTGTTGTATAGTGTTCCAAAGAATTTGCGCTGTACTTCGGCTATGCCTTCTAGATCAAACTTGAGGTTGTCCCAAGGTTGGGCGTTGGTGATCATGTACCAGCGCGTGGCATCTGGGCCGAATTTGTCTAGGGTGGTAAACGGATCAATTGCATTGCCCAAGCGCTTGGACATTTTCAAGCCGTTTTTATCGAGCACCAAGCCATTGGAAACTACATTTTTGTAGGCTTTTTGACCGAAAACCATTGTAGAAATGGCATGGAGTGTATAGAACCATCCGCGGGTTTGGTCAACGCCTTCTGCGATGAAATCGGCAGGGAAAGCGAGGTTGTCGTCTATTAGTGCTTTGTTCTCGAAGGGGTAATGTAGCTGAGCATAAGGCATGGCGCCGGAGTCGAACCAAACGTCAATGAGGTCTGCCTCTCGCTTCATGGGCTTGCCACTCGGTGAAACCAAAATGATGGGGTCTACCTTGTGCTTGTGCAGGTCGATGAGCTCGTAATTTTGGTTGGAAAAATCAGTTGGTTCAAAAGCCGCAAAAGGGTTTTCGGTCATGAAGCCAGCACGAACTGACTTCTCGATTTCATTTTTGAGGGTGGCAATTGAATCGATGCAAATGCGCTCATCGCCTTCTTCGCTAGACCAAATAGGAATCGGAATACCCCAATAGCGCGAACGCGAGAGGTTCCAGTCATTGGCGTTTTCGAGCCATTTGCCAAAGCGGCCAGAACCGGTTGCTTCGGGTTTCCAGTTGATTTCTTTGTTGAGGGCAACGAGTTGGTCTTTTTGATCGGTGACGCGGATAAACCAGGAGTCTAATGGATAATACAAGACTGGTTTGTCTGTGCGCCAACAATGCGGATACGAGTGTTCGTATTTTTCTACTTTGAAGGCCTTGCCCTCTTCTTTCAATTGGATGGCAATTTGGACGTCGACAGAGCGTTCTGGCTCTTGGCCAGCATCGTAATATTCATTTTTGACGTACATGCCGGCGTAAGGGCCCACTTCGGGTCTGAAGCGGCCTTGGAGGTCGACGAGTGGAACGAGGTTGCCGCGCTCGTCTGCGACGAGCAGCCCTGGCACACCGGCTTCAGCCGCCACACGGGCGTCATCTGCACCAAAAGTTGGGGCGGTGTGTACGATTCCGGTGCCGTCTTCGGTGGTCACGAAGTCTCCGCCAATGACCCTAAATGCTGCTTGGGCATTTTCTGCCGGCTGCGCATAAGCCAAGAGTTGTTGGTATTTGAGACCAATGAGGTCTTGTCCTTTGCAAGTGCCTAATACCGTGTAAGGAATTTGCTTGTCGCCAGCCTGGTAGCTTGCTAAACCTGCTGTGTCTTCAACCGCAACATAACCTTTGGCAAATTGATACGCCACCAATTTGTTGGCGAGGATCACTTGCATGGGTTCAAAAGTATACTGGTTGTAGGTCGCAACAACGGCGTACTCGATTTGTGGGCCAACCGTGAGCGCTGTATTGGAAGGAAGCGTCCAGGGTGTGGTGGTCCAGGCAAGTAAATGTGTTTTTTCGGAAAAATGAGCCTCAAAAGGGAGCGCCTGAGCACCCAATAACTCAAACATGGCTACAACGGTGGTGTCTTTGACATCTTTGTAGCAACCAGGCTGGTTGAGTTCATGCGAGGAAAGCCCAGTGCCTGCTTTGGGCGAGTATGGCTGAATGGTGTAGCCTTTGTACAACAATCCTTTGTTGTAAAGTTGCGCCAATAACCACCAAACGCTTTCCATATATTTGGGCGTGTAGGTGATATACGGGTCTTGCATATCGACCCAATAACCCATTTTTTCGGTGAGTTGGTTCCAGATATCGGTGTAGCGCATAACGGCTTCTTTGCAAGCGTCGTTGTAGGCGTCTACAGAAATTTTGGTCCCGATGTCTTCCTTGGTGATGCCGAGTTCTTTTTCGACACCGAGTTCTACTGGCAAACCATGGGTATCCCAACCCGCCTTGCGCTGTACCTGCTTGCCTTTGAGCGTTTGGTAACGGCAAAAGATATCTTTAATGGCGCGGCCCATGACGTGGTGAATGCCGGGCAAGCCATTGGCAGAAGGCGGACCTTCATAAAAGACAAAAGACGGTGCACCATTGCGCTGAGCAACCGATTGCTGAAAAATGGATTCTTTTTGCCATTTTTCAAGGACGGTGGCAGCGACATTGGGGAGATTTAATCCTTTGTACTCAGGATATTTTGCTTTCATGAACGTTTGCTTTGTAAAGTCGCGAATTTACGACAAATCGGGCTATTTTTGCAAGATATGACCCTCAAAACAAGGCTCCACGACCATTTATTTAACGCACTGGAAAGTCGAAAATCTGCGCTGCAACTTCAACGAAGCCAATTAAGTATTGAAAGTACGGAAAGTGGAAAAGGGTCGGCCGGCGACAAACACGAGGTCGGAATAGCCATTGCGCAAATCGAAATCGAAAAACTCGACCACCAAATTGCCCTGGCACAACAACAACTTCAAGCCCTCCAAAAAATGGATCCAAGCACTGCTTTCGCCCAAATACAAAACGGTGCGCTTTTTGAATCCGACCACAATTGGTACTACTGCAGTGTCCCATACGGACAACTCCAATTTGACACCATGACCGTTTTTTGCATGAGTACCGACGCGCCACTTTTTCAAGCCCTCAAAGGCAAAAAAGAACAAGAAGAAGCCGTTTTCAATGGCCGAAAGTGGATCATCAACAAAATTTACTAATGAGCAGCACGCCAAAAATTGCCATCATTGGAGGAGGTGCCGCTGGATTTTTTGCCGCAATTGCAGCCAAACAACATTGGCCGGATGCCAGCGTTTGCATTTTGGAAAAGAGCAATAAGTTCTTGTCCAAAGTAAAGATTTCGGGCGGCGAGCGCTGCAATGTGACCCACGACAGCCCAGATATCAACGAACTCTCCAAAGCTTACCCAAGAGGCAGCACGCAGCTGCGCAAGGCTTTTCATCAGTTTTCAGCTACAGATACCGTTCAATGGTTTGAAAGCCGCGACATACCACTCAAAATCTATCCCGACGGCTGCATTTTTCCTTTGGCGAATGACTCACAGGTCATCATTGATTGCTTTTTGAATACCTGCAGACAACTCGGGGTCAAACTGCAACTACAACAACATATTTCCAATATTGTAGTCAACAGTGAAAATGTATCCATTCAAAACAATGAAGAAATACAGACCTATGACCAAGTCATTATTTGCGCTGGTGGGCACCCCAAAAGAAGCAGTCTCAATTGGCTAGAATCCATCGGTTTGGAGATGATCGAGCCGCTCCCCTCTCTGTTTACTTTCAATATGCCCAAAAACCCGATCTGCGAACTCATGGGTACGGTTGTGCCGAATGCAACGGTCAAAATTGAAGGCACTAAACTGAGCGGACAAGGGCCTCTGCTCATCACGCATTGGGGTATGAGTGGCCCGGCCGTATTGTTGCTCTCCGCTTGGGGAGCGCGCCTCTTGGCAGAGAAAAACTATCATTTTCATGTGCTCGTGAATTGGCTCGATCAGAAAAAGGAAGAAACCTTGCGTCAAGAATTGCAACACACCATTGCTGCGCACAGCGCCAAAAAACTGAGCAACTGGAACCCCACACCACTTACCAATAGACTTTGGAACCACATTCTAGAACGTGCAGAGATTTCTCCAGACCTCCGTTGGGCAGAAATCGGTAAAAAAGCGCTCAATAAACTTGTTAATACACTACTCAATGACCGCTTTGAGGTGCAAGGCAAAACAACATTCAAAGAAGAATTTGTGACAGCAGGTGGCGTCGCTTTGAGCGAAATTGATTTTCAGACTATGAAAAGTAAAAAATTCCCGCGACTGTCTTTTGCAGGTGAAATATTGGATATCGATGGCATTACTGGCGGTTTCAATTTCCAAGCGGCCTGGACCACAGGGTTCATAGCCGGAAAGTACGCTTTAGATAAATAAACCAAAAATTACTCCGTCAAAAAAATACGAAGACACTTAAAATTCTGCGTTCAATGGCGTGCGTGGGAATGGAATGACATCGCGGATGTTAGACATACCCGTAACGAACATCACCATGCGTTCAAAGCCAAGGCCAAAACCAGCATGCGGTACCGTTCCAAAACGGCGGGTGTCAAAATACCACCAGAGTTCTTCGGCAGGAATGCCAAACTCTTCGCATTTCTGTACCAAAACATCGTAACGTTCTTCGCGCTGCGAACCGCCTACAATTTCGCCAATTCCCGGGAAAAGTACATCCATGGCCGCAACCGTTTTGCCATCTTCATTCAAACGCATGTAAAACGCCTTGATTTTTGCTGGATAATCCGTTAAGATGACTGGGCAATTGAATTCTTTTTCTACCAAATAGCGCTCGTGTTCGCTCTGGAGGTCAATGCCCCACTCTACTGGATATTTGAATTTCTTTTTCTTGTAATGATTAGAATTCAATAAAACGTCAATGGCTTCTGTATAGGTCAGGCGCTTGAATGGATTCTCTATTACAAATTTGAGGCGATCAATAAGGCCCATTTCGTGGCGTTCGTTGGCCGGTTTTTGCGCTTGCTCTTGGGCATCGCGCTCATCTAAAAATTGTACATCGGCCGCACAATTTTCTAGGACATAAGCAGCAATATATTTCAGGAATTCTTCGGTGAGGTCCATGTTGTCATGGAGGTCATTGAAGGCTACCTCTGGCTCGATCATCCAGAACTCAGCAAGGTGACGCGAAGTATTGGAGTTTTCTGCCCTAAACGTAGGGCCAAAAGTATAGACCTGCCCAAGTGCTGTTGCAGCCAACTCGGCCTCGAGCTGACCCGATACCGTTAAGTTGACGGGCTTGCCAAAGAAATCTTGTTTGTAGTCGATGTTTCCGTCTTCGTTCAAAGGCGGGTTTTTGGCGTCGAGTGTGCTCACCCTAAACATTTCTCCGGCTCCTTCTGCGTCTGAACCTGTAATAATGGGCGTGTGTAGGTAATAAAACCCGCGCTCATTGAAAAATTGGTGAATGGCATAAGCCACCGCATGGCGAATTCTGAATACCGCACCAAATGTGTTGGTTCTAAAACGCAAGTGCGCTTGCTCGCGCAAAAAATCTAGGCTATGGCGCTTAGGCTGCATGACAGTCTTTTGGACCTCATCAGGATGTGCATCGCCTAAAATTTCAATTCCTGTTACCTGAAGTTCCACAACTTGCCCTGCTCCTTGAGATGCGATGAGTTTTCCGCTCAAGGAAAGTGCCGCAGCTGTAGTGATGCGCTTCAATAGCGCTTCATCCCACTGCTCAAAATCAATAACGGCCTGTAAATTGGCCATACAAGATCCATCGTTGAGCTGTACAAAGCGGTTTGAGCGAAAGGCTCTTACCCAACCCTTTACTGTGATTTCTTGATCAAGCAAGGCCTCGTGGCCAGCCAAAATTTGCGAGATGCGGATTCTTTTCATGCTGCAAAGTTAGTGAATGTTTAAATTCTTTAAATCGTCTTCACTAACCGTTGGTGGAAAGACTTTTGCCTGAAGTTTCGTTTTGACCAATTCTGCCACGCGCTGCGCATCGGCCTGGCTCTGAAAACCGGCATTTCCTGGCCTTCCTGGAATATTGGGCTGATCCAGCAAAAGTTTGCCATTTTGTCGGATTTGATATCCCCAACCACTTGCGCTTTGGAGGGTCGTGATCTCAAAAATATGGCTGCTCCTAGGCTTGGTTAGCGTTTTTAGCCTCTTTTCTGATGAAGTAAGGGCCTGCTTTTGTATCGTATTATTTTCGCTGCTTTTTTGAGGCTCAGCCTGACAAGCAAACAACAAAAAGAAGATTATAAAGAACCGTTGCATTTGACAAAAGTAGTGCTTTGCTGCAGCTGAGCGCCTTTTAATTGAAGGTAATACAAGCCTTCTGGAAAATGACGAACATCGAGAACCAATTTTGAGCCCACTTTTTCAAGCATAAAATTCATTTTTTGCCCTAGTTGATTGAAAATTGCGATATTTTCTTCGCTTAAAGTAGTTGTTAGGGCAATGAAGTCGGCAGTTGGATTCGGAAAAACCTCAATAGCAAATCTTTCTTGCTCGGCAAGTGCGGCTGTACCACTGTACGCCCAGAGGTCGTCGTAAAAAGTACCATTATTGTAACCAGTGCCAATGAAGCCCAAACCATCTAAGTAGAAAGCAACAGCATTTTTTCTGCCCGGCCCGGGAAGATCGGCGCGTTGGGTCCAATTGTTTAAAAAGTAGTTGTACTCCCAGAGGTCGTTGAGGTAAGTGTAGTTGGCATCTTGGCCCGTGCCGAGGTAACAAACCGGATAAGCTGCCCAACCACAAGCGCCAGAGCGCACGCCTCCCGGAAAATTCGCTTTTTGAATCCATTGCTCAGTTTGCGGGTTGTACATCCAAAAATCGTTGCACAGCGTGCCGTCATCGCCAGTACCGATAAAACCGTAATTTTCCATTGAAAAAGCCACCGCAGCGCGGCGGGCTGTACCCGCAAAGTCTGTGATTTGTTCCCAAGAATTGCTGCTTGGGTCATAGGTATAGAAGTCCTTTTTGAAACCAGTGGCACTATTGCCTGTGCCCACATAGGCTTTGTTCGCAATGACAAAACTCACCGCCTCGCGACGTGGTGCACCCGTAAAAGTTGCTTTTTGTGTCCAGGCTTCAGTACTGCGGTCGTACTCCCATAAATCGTTCATAAACGCAATCGTTTGCGTCTGACCCAAGGCTACGTAACCTTTGGTTTGACCTTCGTGCTGTAAAGAAAAAGAAGTGGCACCAACGCGCGCCAAACCGTCGCCGCCATCGCCGCCTAAAGAAACTTCGTCGTCCCAATCGTTTTGATCAGCGCGGTAGGAATACATTTTTCTTTTGTATTCGAAGTCATCGGTACCGGCAACTAAATAAGCGCGGTTCTCAATCACAAAAGACGTTGCCGCAGACTTCGGCACACCATTGACGGAATCTTTTGGCAACCAGAAGTCTTGTCCAAAAGCGCTTTGCCTCATAGATGCCATCACAAGAAGCAGCAAAATGAACTTACTCATATCTTGGTGATTTTTTTGGTGAGTGTTAGGCCATCAGCAAGACCAAACTTAAGGATATAACTGCCTGCTTGCAATGAGCTTAAATTGATTGCTGTGCTCTGAACTCCATTTAAATAGAGTTCGCGCACTTTTACGCCTAACGCGTTATAAATCGTCAGATTGATGCCGTTCCCTTGAAGACCCGCTATATTCAAGTGCTCACCTACTGGATTCGGATAGCAGCTTAAAGCAGCTTCTAACTCCTCTAGTGCTGCATAATTCGATGGCGCATACACATACCAACTGTCTTTTTTACCAGAATAACCTTTTCCTGTGCCCACATAAGCTTTGTTGCCGATCACAAAAGAAATGGCACTTTTTCTTTCACTACCGCCGAAGGCTGCTCTGAGCGTCCAGGCATCGGATTCGGGATTGTATTCAATTAAATCGGAGAGCAAACCACCGTTATTTCCTAGACACACGAAGCCGCGATCCTCGAGTGTAAAAGTGCTCGCTGCACCGCGTTCATAGCCCGGAAAAGGTGCAATTTCCTGCCAGCTGTTGGCCCCAGGGTCGTAACAATACACATCTTTTCTGAATATATCTTGATCGGTTCCCATACCGACATAAGCTTTAGAGCCCACTACAAATGATAACATCTGATAGCGCACTCCGCCGGGGAAACTCGCGCGTTGAATCCATTGGTTATTGCCAGGTTTGTATTCCCACAATTGACTACTATATAAATTAGGGCCTATTTTACCGCCACAGAGATAGCCTTTTCCGCCAACGGCAAAACCCGTGGCAAAATAGACACCTTCGCCTCCTGCCCCCGGAAAATCCGCAATTGCCGACCAAGAATTGGTTGTTGGGTTATAGCGCCAAAAATCTTTCAGTGTAGTGCCCGTTGGCCCCGAAATACTGTCCATTCCCGACCCCACAAAAGCAAAGTTATTGAGCACAAAAGAAATGGCATCGCGGCGTCCTGGCCCCGGAAGATCTGCTTTTTGCGTCCAGGCGTCTGTCTGCGGATCATAAGCCCATAAGTCTTTGTGGATCACCTCAGCGGTGTCTATACCTCCACACAAATAACCCAAACTTCCTAGCGAAAAACCAGTGGCACGTTCGCGCTTGCCCATCCCGACATCATTGAGTTTGGTCCAGGAATTATACTGAGCAGCGGCCCAAAAAGGAAGAAAAACCAAGCACAGATAGAACAACCTCATCGCTTGATCAGTTTTTCTTGGTGAATAAGCTGCTTGCCCTGGTTGATATGCACAATATAGGCTCCTGATTTCAAAATAGATACATCAATGTGCTGCTTGAAATAGCGCAACTCGTCTTTCAACAGCAACTTTCCATTCAGATCAAAGATGCTGACTTCTAATTGATCGGTATGAAGCCCTAAATATTGAACCTGCAATTCATCTGCAACTGGATTTGGGAATATTTTCACATCGATTTCATTATGCGCTAAACCAATCGTGTTGTCTGTGGGGTTGAATTGCCAGAAATCATTGAAGTTGATACCGTTGGTGCCGGTACCGATGTAGCCGCGGTCGTGGATGGCAAAGGCGACAATAAACCTGCGTTTTGAACCAGGAAAATCAATTTCTTGGTTCCATGTATTCGTGGCCGGATGAAAAGACCAGACCTGCTCCGTTACTACCGACAAGCCCCCTACGTAGCCTGAAGTTACATAACCGCGTTGTTGAATCGCAAAACCCGAACTACCACCTGTAGAAACACCAGGAAAACTGGCGCGTTGCAGCCATTGATCGTGCAGGGGTTTGTATTCCCAAAGCTGCGTGCCGCCTTTGATAAAAGCGCTCCCTTCAATCACAAATGAACAGGTCCATTGTCCGAAAGACATAGGGGCAATTGCACATAAAGACCAAGAATCGGTATTCGGGTTGTACTTGGCCAATTGGTTGGCTTGATACACAAAACCGCGGTTGTTTACCGCGAAACCTTGACTATCGCCTGGATTGGGTAAAATACAATTGGCAATAGGCGTCCAATTATTTTGAGCTGGATCAAATTTGTAAAATTGGGTGCTGAGTGCAGAGCCACCACCAACTATCGGGCAGTTGTCTGCCACAAAAGAAACGGCTCCGTGTGTGCTAACGGGGAAGTTTGCGCGTTGGGTCCAGGTGTCGGAAGCTGGATCGTACTCCCACCAATCTTTAAAGGAGATATCTAAACCTGAGCCATTCACGTGACCCAAGCCCATATAGCCGCGGTGCGAGGTGGCACAGCCTGTGGCACGGTGCCTTCCAGCGCCGCCCAAACTCGATTTTTGTATCCAAAATTGAGCAAAAAGTTGAGGCGCAAGCGAAATACAAAGCAGTAGAATGAAACTCCTCATAATTTCTGCCATTTTTGTATACGACCAGTTGCTATTTCTTTGATGAAGTAAACACCTGCCCGCAATTCTTCCATATTAAAAACAGCCTGTTGTTGGGTGTCTAAAGTCTGTAGTACTTGCCCCTGCACATCCAAAAATTGATACACACCTGTATTTGATGTGAGATGCAATAAACCTTGGCTAGGGTTTGGATAAGCGTTGAATGCTTTGAGCTCGGCGATTTCGAGACCTACATAACTTCCATTGATTTGCAGGGTGTAGTCTCCATTAAGTGCGCCCCAACCTTCTACAATAATATACAGAGGGCCTAAATCAGCTGCATCGAAGGATAATGCTGATTGTGGTGCACATTCGGGTGCGTCGTCGTTGTAGGCCACCACATTCCCATTCATGTCCACAACACTCAAAAAAGTATCAAAATTGGCCCCGCAAAGCGAAACATTGACCTCAGCAAGTAACGGATTGGGTTCAAAATAGTAGTAAATATCGGGCGACGGATAAACGTAATTTTGGTTGGAATAACAGACTTCTGTCGAACGCGTATCGGTATAAGGCAGCGCACCCACAATGATCGCATCATTTTGGTCATCTCCTGGGTAGCCTGTGCAGTCTAGTCCGTTAGTGAGCGTTATACCAAAATCTGTTACGGAGCCCCAACTAAAGGTACCACACGGATTGAGCGGAAGGGTGCCCGCTTCTCGTTGCATGACGCGCAAGCGTGTGCTGCCATTTACTGCACTCGGCGGAACCGTAAATGACCAATTTTGAGTAAGCGCCGGCGGAGTGCCTGCCCATGTGCCTAGGCTTTCATAAGCATCAAAACTGCCATTATGATCAAAATCTATCCAGGCCTCACCCACTCCGGCATAATTACCGCTGCAGGTTCCAAATTTGACTGAAAGGGTATAAGTGCCTCCCGCATTGAGCGACACATTCACACTTTGTGAGAGGTCGTGCAAGCCAATAACACCCGGGCAACCTACGTAATTAATGGTGCCCACTACCCCACTCAATACAACGCTTTCTACGTTAGAGTCAACGGTACTTGTAGGGCCTACATTGGTGCAATATTGTGCAAAGATGGGTAATTGAAACAAGACAAAAAGCAGTAAGTAACTGTGTTTCATTAGGTAGTAGTTTACCGAAAGGTAACTAAAAAAAAGGAGTTAACAATGGCTTAACGTGTGCGGCCTTATTTATTGTTCCAGTTGGTCATGGCCATTGGTAAGCCATCAAAAACAAAACTCTTAGCAGCTGATGCCGCGGTTTGTATCCTTTCCGGAAGGGCTTTATCTTCGTCGGGTTTCCAGTTGCCCAAAACGTAATCGGCCTGACGGCCTTTGGAGAAATCAGAACCCACACCAAAGCGCAAACGCGGATATTCTTGGGTTTTGAGCAAGGCTTGGATGTCTTTGAGCCCATTGTGGCCACCATCGCTACCTTTTCCTTTCATGCGTATGGTGCCAAATGGCAAGGCGATGTCGTCGGTAATGACAAGCAGGTTGCTCAAAGGAATTTTTTCGGTTTGCAGCCAATAATTCACGGCTTTTCCGGATAAATTCATGAAGGTAATCGGCTTGATCAAAACCAGCTGACGGCCTTTGAATTTGGCCTCAGCCCTGAAAGCAGCTTTATCCAAAGAAAAGGAAGCGCCGAGATCAGCGGCAAGCTCATCTAAGACCTTGAAACCAATGTTGTGACGGGTTTCGAGGTATTCTGCACCAGGGTTTCCTAAACCGACAATCAGGAATTTCATTTTACCAGTTTGGGCAAGTATTACACTTGTCTGCTTGATTCAAATAGAACAAAGCGCCTACCACGATATCGCGCTGACCATACAAGAATGCTTGCTTGGCATGAGAATCGTAGTCATTAGGGCGGGTTTTGACACGGTACTGACCAATGAAACCACCTTGCACATTCGCTGCCACAAATAAATGCTTGAAAAACTCAGCGCGCAAACCGAAATGCCCTGATGCACCTACACCCGAAAGCGAAACGGTTTCCATAGACTTTTCGCCGGCAAAGGTAAAATCGTTGTAAGAAAGTACTGGACCCGCGCCAACACCCATCAAGGTTGTTAATGCAAAATTCCCTTTTTCAGTTTTGTAAACCTTAAACACATTGGTGAGCTGCACATTGATGTAGTTGAGCCCATTGGTGTTTTCGTAATGAAAGGTGTTTTCATTGGTGGTAATGGAGTCGCCGCTGTAGGTGCCAGACCAGCCCGTTCCCAAATCAATTCCTGGGTTAATAGTGCCGCTCAGGTAGTAAGTTGGACCGTGTTTCATGACGTATTTCATGTGCTCGTATCCTAGAGATACTGCCCAATTGCGCTTGAAATTATACCCAACACGCACATCAAATTGCGGAACCGTAAAAGTTTTCAAGTTGATGTACTCATTGAAATCTCTGGAGGGGCGGTCTACAGCCTCTACGCCTTGGAGTTTGAAATCATATCCCGGGCCAATAAAGCGAATGGTACTAGGGGTATAGATACTGCGGTTATAGCCCCAATAAAAGAAGAGTGTTCCTGGACCTGTTGATTTCTTTTGATTGAGATACTGAGCCTTAGCGCTTGCTCCTAAACAAAGGAAAAGCGAAAAAATAATAAGTTGTTTCATCGGGCGATAATTTGAATCCACTCCTTTTGGGTAAGAATGCGTTCTAAACGAAAATGAATGGACTTGTTACGATTGTGCCAGGCCACGAGTCCATAGCCCTCGGCAAAAATACTGTACTGCAGGCCTGTCACTTCTTTTTCTGTTCTGGTGAAAGGATTGAGTACTGTGCGGCGAATTTTGTCTTTAAAAACCAGCGACGAGACCTTCGTTTTAGCCAAAACGCGAGTTGACTGCTTGCTTTGGAATTTACGAAATACCTCTTGGAGAATGACCGTGGAGTCAGTTACACCACTGAATTTAGACGCAAACCAAGTTTCTTTTTGAAGGTCAAACGGAAAAAATTGGTGCTTGTAGAGCAGCGCTTTTTCTTTGCTTTGCTCGCGATTGACAACCATGTGGTCCTGAACAACGAGCGAATCTATGTTGTAATTGATGGCTTCGCGCAAACGGCCATCGCCAGCATACACTTCTACAATGAGGTGCGGTCCGACGGCATCTTCTACGGTATATATCCGATGAAATTCTTCGTCTAAACCATTTGCAATGTTGCGGTATTGATAGATTTTTGGAATAGTATCGAGCGGGTAAAAGAAAGCGGCATTGGGGTTTTGACTCGTATATTCAAATTTTTCTTCAGAAACATACCCCTTGACATACCATCCGATGAAGGTAACGCCAAGAACTAATAAGCCGTAGAAAACCCACTTTTTCATTTAGACATCTTTAAAAACGCTACTTCTTGTTCGGTGAGGTGACGGTAATATCCGCGCGGTAAATCTTTTTTGGTCAGGCCGGCATACATGACGCGGTCTAGCTTGATGACTTGATAGCCAAGTGCTTCTACCATTCTGCGTACAACTTGGTTTTTGCCCGAACGGATTTCTACGCCGATTTCGTTGCTCGCACCGCCTTCCACAAAACTTGCGGCCTCAGCTTTGAAACGACCATCGTCGAGGTCTACGGCGCGCGTCATTTTTTCGATGTCTTCGCGGGCTACCGCTTTGTTGGTCTCAATATGGTAAATTTTACGGGCGTGGTAACGTGGGTGCATGAGTTTTTTCATCATGTCGCCATCGTTGGTAAAGAGCATGAGCCCGGTTGTTTCGCGTTCCATGCGCCCAACTGGGAATATTTGCTCGCGGCAAGCTTTACTCACGAGCGTCATGACGGTCTTGCGGCCACGCGGGTCGTCAATGGCAGTAATATAACCTTTCGGTTTATTGAGCAAAACATAGCGTTTGGTGCCGGTAGTGATCGTTTCGCCGTCGTATTGAACTGTATCGCCGGGCTTGACTTTGTAACCTAATTCAGTGACAATAACGCCGTTAATAGAAACCACGCCTGTTTCAATCAGGACATCTGCCTCGCGACGCGAACAGATACCTGCATTGGATAAAAATTTATTGAGGCGAATGGCATCTTCGCGGAAACTAGGCAATGGATCGCCTTTTTTGACTTTGATTTTGTAATCGATGTATTTGCGCTTGTCACGGGCACTCACCTTTGGTGCGTCTTTGGCACCGCTTACTTTAGGTTTTGCACCTGTTTTCTTTGGTTGTCTCATTTGGGTACAAAGATAGGCAAAAAGAAAATGCCTTTATTGAGGCTCGTTGAGCAGTTGCGCGATATGTGCTTGGAGTAGACTTACTTCCTTCGGATTAGTGCCGTCATAGTAACCTCTGATACGCAGCTGTTGGTCTACCAAAACAAAATTGTTCGTATGGATAAAATCGCTGCCGGCATCGCCTAGATTCTGCGCTTCTGCAGGCTTCAAGATGAAGAAAGAGCGTCTAGCCAAGCCGTATAAGTCTGCTTTTTTTCCGGTTAAAAAATGCCATTGCCCCGCTTTGGCCTTATGGGCCGTGGCGTAACGCTTCATTTGCGCAACTGTGTCTGTATCGGGGTCTACTGTAAAGCTAAAAATGCGGACGTCTTTTTCAGAAGCAAACTTGCGCTGAATGCGCTGCATTTGGGTATTCATAATGGGGCAAATGCTCTTGCAAGTAGTGAAGAAATATTCCACAACGCTCACCTTTCCTTTCATGTCTGCGTCGCCGATCCAAATGCCATCTTGGTTTTCAAAACGAAACGCGCCAATGCGATGTCCTTTGCCCATGCGCAGCATTTCTGGATCCACCATGTCTTGCTGCACGTCTATTGGATTGATCACCGGAAGCGGCTTTACCTTGCCTTGATCACTTAAGAAATAGTAACCAATTGGCACCAAAATGAGGAAAAATACGACTAGAAAAAGAATCCGTTTCATGGTACAAAATTACGGATTCAAGAGCTCAGAAATACTGACTTTAATCAGTTCTTGACGATTTTCTAAGTTGCCCGTGAGAATAGAATAACTGCGGCCATATTTTTCAAGTTGTTCGCGATATAAACCAAACAGCATCTCTCTGTTCAAAGGGTTTTCTCTGAGGGGGTCGGCTTCCCAAGGGATATCCGGTGCACACAGAAAATAATGGTTAAATTGTTGGGCATGCAAAAGTTTGCTAATAACCGGACTTACCTCAGCATACTTCACTTGCGACCAAATCTGAAAAACATGCATTTCGGTATCGGCTATCAAGCCGTGGTTGGGCCACCATTCAACTTGTTTCTTGGCCATGAAGTCTAGGTCCTCTGGCTTATATTCAATTTGATCGGCGAGATAAGTTCTGGCATATTCCTCGACAATTGGCAGTTCTAAAAACGAAGAAAGCCATGCAGCAAGGGTTGTTTTACCGCTAGACTCTGGCCCCGTAAATGCTATGCGGAGAGCTGCTTTTTCCATTTTCTAAAGCCGTTGACAGCAAGTAAAAGATAAGCGAAATACAAAATGGCGGTTGACCACCAGTGTTCTGTGCAGAACCAAATGACACCGACGATGTTCACGACAATCCAAACCAACCAGTTCTCCAGAACCTTTCTGGTCGTGAGCCAAGTGGCGAGTAAGGAAAAGACAAAGAACTGCGCGTCTAATAACTCGCGTCCGGTCGCAACAATAGATGAATTATTTTTTGAGGCCCCGACCAACTTCATTAGAAAAACAAAACCTAAACCAAACAAAAATGAGATCAATACCCATTTCCAGATGGTTTGGCCTATAGTTCGGATGGGCAAGGCTTCTTTTTGGTCTGACCAAGTGGCCAAGCCATAAAAACCAAGAATGATATAGGCAATTTGCTGGCTGAACAAGCCCCAAGTATCCATGCGGTAGAAAAACATGGCATATAAAAATGCACTGGCAATGCCGAAAATCCAGCCCACAGATTTTTCAGTAGCGATGAGGTAGACATAAATAAAGCCTAAGATGGCGGCAGATAATTCCAAGAGCGGAGAAAGAAAGTCAAAACCTACCATATCAGCGGATCACGAGAACCTTAGCTACTTTGCGCTCGCCGCCTTGGTAGTTATTGGCGGTCCAGAAGAAATAAACGCCGGTTGGTACTTTTTCGCCGTTCAGATTTTGACCATCCCAGGTTGCTGTGCCCCCATTGGATTGTGTTTTATAAATCAAGTTGCCGCCTGCGTCAGTGATTTTAACATCTGAATTGTAGCGGAGACCTTGAACGGTAATTGGGCCAAAATAATCTGGCTTTACAGGATTAGGGAAAACATTGAGGGTTTCATAGGTGGCGTCCTCATAAGTGGCATCTATGCGAAAAGATACTAAGCCTCTGTCGGTAACGATATAAAGTTCACCGGTGGTGTGGTTGAGTTCGATGTCGTAGATGGTGTTTGAAATCAGTGGGGAGTTGTCTTCGTTGTATTGGGCAATGATTTGAGTGCCGTCAGGCGAAAGCAATACCAAGCCCGCGTTGGCTGTAGACATCCATTTGCGATTGCCGCCATCTACCTCGATATCGGTGATGTTGGCGTCGCCAAGCACTTCTTCAAAATTGCCTTCAAAAGGAATCAGGATGCGCTGGGCGTCAAAATTGCCCGCCCCTGCCGTAAAGCTGCCGTTGGCATTGTACAAGACTGCAAAGCCGGCATCGGTGCCAATCCAGAGCTCGCCGTCGAAATCTGCGGCCAAAGCGGTGATTTTGTTAGAAGGAAGTGCGCCTAGTAAATCGCCGGTGGTGAGTTGAATGGTTTTGTCGTCGCTGGGGTCGTCTAGGGTGCCTTGGTGCTGTAACCCGACGAGCCCATTGGCGTAAGTACCCATCCAGATGTTGTCCTGGAAATCAATTTCTATGTCGGTGGTCATTTTGTTGGCAGCACCTGCACCGAGGTAATAGCTCGCCCAAACGCCATCTGTTTTGCGCACTTTAAGCGGTCTGTCTGTGTAGCCATTTACAGTCCATAAATTGCCTTTTTCGTCAAACTTAAGATCAGATACCAAAGACCAACCATTGCCGATAGACACGGGCTCTAATGGAGAATTACTTTGATTGAAAACCAAGGTGTCTGTTTCATTGAAGAGTGTTAAAGGTGCAAAAGAATAGGTGCCCGCAGCGATTTCTTTTGGATTTTTGGGGTTCACGGCGACACCAATGAAATCCCAGAGCGCATTGAAATCCCAAGCAGTAACCGTTGGCGTGTTGTGAAAGCGCCATTGGTTTTCTTCGAGAATATGGATGCCGTTGCGCGTAAATGCGGGTGCTATCTCAGATTCCAAACGACCCGACCCAACAGCCAAAACACCTTCTTGCCAATCCATGGCATACACGTACTGGTTGGCCAGCCCTTCAATAGGATAGCGCTTACAAGTAAAAGCATTTGGATGCTCCTGAAGACCCCAAGCTTGGTCTGCAGTCCAATAAGAGTTGCCGAGTTTGCAAATGCGCGAAGGGTTGATCCAGCGGTCTAGGAGGCTGGCAGAATAGGAATTCAATTGTACACCACTTGCATTATAAAATAGGATGCCGCCGTCCATAGAAATACCCAGCTCGTTACCCAGCACTTGGATGCTATTGATCTGGTAACTAAACGGTTCGTTGATGACATTGACTAAAATATTGTTGTCCAGGCGGAAAACGGAATCTTGGCCATAAGCGTCGTTGGTGCGCAAGACCCAAAATTGTTGATTAAAGGTTTGTAGCTCTTTGTACTTGTTGGTTAACTGATACGGAAAGCGCAAATCGCGATCCCATTGTGAGTAGTCAGGTAAGGCAGGGTTACTGCGCAGCCCTTTGAGCATCTGTGTAGAAGTGAGCGCAAAAATAGAATCTTGGGTGAGCGCTACATCTACAATGGCCTCGAGGCCGTTTGTTGGATAGTAGGTGTCTTTGATTTCTTCTTTGGCGACATCGATCAAGACAATCGAGAAATCGTTGGCCACATAAATATAGGCCCCAGTGCGCTCAAACTTATTGATGCGCTTTGAATTGGAAATTTGCGCCAATTTGATGGCGGGTAAGTTGGTGATTTTTCCGGACTGCCATTTGTCGATGTTGCCGTTGGCATAGCCAATGTAGATAGCGTTATCTGTGGCATCGTGGTACAAACAAGAGATGGCGATGTCTGACAAACCATTGAGTGCGGTTTTCAGGACGCCTTCTTCGGTATATGGGTTGTAGATATAGAGGCCGTTTTCGAGTGCGGTAAAGATGCGCTCGCCATCTGAGACGATGTCAATTGCCTTTGCACTCGCCACGTGGAATTTCCAGGTGCCCATCGGGATCTGTGCATTGGCTATCATGCCAATATGAAGCAACAGCACGAGAAAAAGATATTTAGCCTTCATGAGGTGCAACTGAGGTAAGGGTTTCTGTTTTGATGATGTACGTGGGGCGCTGTTTGCTTTGCACAAAAAGCTTGCCTAAATAAATGCCAACAATACCGATGAGGATCATTTGAATGCCCCCGATGAATAATACCGAGGCGATTAGGGAGGTCCAGCCGGTAATGGCGGCATCTGTAAAAACCGCAATGTAAATTGCGTAGCAACCGTAAACGAACGCCAAAAAAGCAAAAAAGAGGCCGAGATAGATCGAAAAATATAGCGGTTTGGCGCTGGAGGAGGTAATGCCGTTGATGGCAAAATGGAACATTTTGGCCAGCGAATATTTGCTTTGGCCACTGAAGCGCGCCGCGGGCTGGTAGTCTAGGGCTACTTGCTTGAAGCCTAACGTGGGGATAAGACCGCGCAAAAACAAATGCGATTCTTTGAATGATTTGATGGCGGAGACGACTTTGCGGTCGAGCAAGCGAAAATCGGCAGTGCCTTCTTCTATCGGGACTTCAGAAAGGCGGTTGGCCAACCAATAGAAAGCTTTTGCGCTCATTTTCTTGAAAAAGCCCACGTTTTGTTTGTCTTGACGACGCGTGTACACCACCTCAGCGCCAGTGCGCCACAACTGTACCATATCGGCGATGAGTGCTGGCGGATGCTGCAGATCGGCGTCTAGGCTAATCACGGCCTCGCCACGGGCATAATCAAGGCCTGCCTTGAGGGCATGTTGGTGACCAAAATTGCGGCTGAATTGAAGGTAATGAACGCGTGGGTCTTGGGCGCGCAACTCCTCAATGCGCAAAAGCGATGCGTCTGAACTGCCGTCGTCAATAAAAATGACTTCGTAAGCAGCAATTTGAAGTTGGTCTAAAACGACCTTGATTTGTTCGTAAAGGCGCTGCACGTTTCCCTCCTCGTTGAAAGTGGGAATCACAAGAGAAAGTACTATGCTGTGCTGTGGGTTCATTTAGAGCGAATTTACGCAATAATCTTGGGGTTTGATTGGGGTTTGATACTAAGATCCGTTCAAATCGCTCGCCTTTCCCTATATTTGCGTAAATTCCGTGAAATGTCAGTAAATGAACGTATCTCTACAGACAACGCTCCCAAACCAGTAGGTCTGTACCCGCACGCACGCCGTGTTGGCAATTTGTTGTTTTTATCTGGTGTCGGGCCGCGCGTTGCCGGTTCTGATGCCAATGACTCTTCAGTACCTGGCCTCAAGCTCGATCACAATGGTAATTTCATCACCTTTGATTTTGAAGCGCAGTGCCGTAGCGTATTTGAAAACGTGCGCATCATTCTAGAAGCTTCTGGTTCTTCTTGGGATCAGCTTGTAGACGTCACTGTCTTTTTGGTCAACATGAAACGCGACTTTCACACCTACAACAAGTTGTATGCTGAATACTTCAAAGACAACTTGCCTTGCCGTACCACCGTCGAGATTTCCTCTCTTCCTACGCCTATTGCCATTGAACTCAAATGTATTGCCACTATTGAATCTTAACCTATGACCGCTTTTATCATCCGCATCGTTTTAGCGCTTGTTGCCGCTTTTTTTAATGTTTATCTCTTTGTTTCCGGACACTGGGGCTGGGGCATTTTCTTTATTTTCATTACCGCGCTCATCGTTCTTACGTTTTTTAGAAATGAGAACATGATCCTTGCGCTCAATCAAATGCGCGTCGGTAACCAAGACAAAGCCAAAGCTTATATCAACAAAATCACACACCCGCATTTGTTGCCTAAAAAGCAATATGCCTATATTCTTTACCTCAAAGCAGTACTTGGCGCCCAAGAACTTGGCTTTGCTGCCTCCGAACAATTACTGCGCAAAGCCATCAGTTTAGGACTGCGTCAAAAAGAAGACAACGCCGTTGCACGCATGCATTTGGCAGGTATCTGTGCCCAAACAGGCCGCCGTCCAGAAGCTTTAGCCTTGCTTGCAGAAGCCAAAAAACACGATAAAAACGGTATGTTGCGCGATCAAATCAAGATGTTACAACAACAACTTCAGATGGCGCCTTCCAAAAATCAAATGCGAATGGCCCAAATGACGGGTGGTCGCAAGAAAACCCCTAAAATGCGTTAATTATGTCTCAAACGCCTCGCGCCATTGCGCCTTCTTGGCCAGATTACCAATTAATTGATGCCGGAGGTGGTAAAAAACTCGAACGCTGGGGCCAGGTCATTACCATCAGACCCGATGTACAAGCTTACTTTCACAGTGGCAAACCCTTTACCGAATGGAAGGAATTGGCCCATTGGGAATTCACCGAAAGCCCAGGCAAAATGGGGCGCTGGAAAGCACTCAAAAAAGATGCACCAACTGAATGGCAGATCTCTTATGGGCGTTTGAAATTTGTACTCGGGACTTCTACTTTCAAACATGTAGGCCTCTTTCCAGAACAAGCCATTAACTGGGCGCACATCGACGCACATGTTGCTTCTGACGACAAATTCCTGAATTTATTTGCCTACACTGGCGCTGCAAGTTGCATGGCCAGGCTCAAAGGCGCCGATACTTTTCACATCGATTCTTCCAAATCGATCTTGAATTGGGCCAGCCAAAATATGGACGCCAGCCGCCTACTCAACATTCATTGGGTGCTCGAAGACGCTCTTAAGTTTGCCGAAAGAGAGGCCCGCCGTGGCCATCAATACAACTACATCCTCATGGACCCACCTGCTTGGGGCAATGGCGTCAAAGGTGAAAAGTGGAAACTAGAAGACAAAATCGATCAGCTTTTCGCTGCGTGTGCACAAATACTCAGCCCCAATGGGCGCCTGACGCTCAATACCTACTCGCCGTCTATCGAAGCCAATCTCTTAATAGAACTATCCGAAATGTATTTCGAAGGCCGCTCTGCCGAACACAGCGAACTTTACTTAGAAAGCCAAACTGAAAAAACGCTGTATTGCGGAGAATTACTGCGTATTGCACCGCTCAAATTACAGTAACTCGTTAGCCAAATTAGCAAGCTCAGAACGCTCTCCTTTCTCTAATCGAACATGTGCAAATAGTGGTTGCCCTTGTAAGCGATCAATCAGGTAAGCTAATCCATTACTGTTTTCATCCAAATACGGAGTGTCTATCTGATGTACATCTCCAGTGAATACGATTTTAGTGTTCTCGCCTGCCCGTGTTATGATTGTTTTGACTTCATGAGGGGTGAGGTTTTGTGCCTCATCCACAATAAACATAATGTTACTTAAGCTGCGGCCACGGATAAATGCGAGTGGTGTAATGACGATTCTTTTGGTTTGCTCCATTTCGATGATCGCCTTGTATTTCTTTTCATTTTCACCAAACTGAGACTTGATAAACTTGAGGTTATCCCAAAGGGGCTCCATATACGGACCAATTTTATCTTCGGCGTCTCCGGGTAAGAAACCAATTTCTTTATTAGAGAGCGGAACCAATGGCCTGGCAAGTATCACTTGATTGAATTTCTTATGCTGTTCGAGGGCTGAAGCCAAAGCAAGTAAGGTTTTACCTGTGCCCGCCACTCCTTGCATAGCCACTAATTTGACATCGGGGTTCAAAAGCGCATGAAAAGCAAAGGCTTGTTCGGCGTTTTTTGGTTTGATGCCGTAAACAAACTCCTTTTCAATGCGTTCGAGCTGGTCTGTATGGTGATTATAGAAGGCTAGAGATGACGTTTTTCCATTCTTTAGGATATAATACCCATTTGTCGCTTTTTTATCGCCAAGAAAACCGTTTTCCTCGATGCTTCCGCGCGTAAATATCTCGCGGATCACCTCTGCATCTATGCCCTCTATACCGTACTTTCCTGCCGCATGTATTTCAGCGGAATTGACTTTGCCGGTTTCGTAGTCCTCTGCAATCACACCAAGTGCCTTGGCTTTGATGCGCAAGTTGATATCTTTAGTTACCAAAATGACGGTTCGCTTTGGCTCAAGCTCGATTAAGCTGAGCGCAGCATTAATGATTTTGTGGTCGTTTTTGCCTATGGCATAGACCTTTTCCGCATTCAGGCCAGTAGGTTGCTCATCCATCACGACTTTGAATTTACCGAGCCCTTTACCCAAAGCAATCCACTCCTGTAGCGAACCATTACCAGAAAGTTTATCAATAAAACGAATGACCTCCCTTGCAGAAAAATTCTTGGTGTCATTGCCAATTTTGAATTTATCGAGTTCTTCGAGCACTGTAATAGGGATCGCTACATAATGCTCATCGAAATTGACAATTGCATCGAAGTCATGTAAAAGAACAGACGTGTCTAGTACAAAGATTTTTTCCTTTTTTTTCATCCGCGATTTTTTTTGAAAGTACTCATTTTTCTTTTTGAAAAATGACTTGCGGTGAAAATAAGGGCCTAATGTAAACCCAACGTTAAGGCTTCTTAAAGAAGGACTTAAAGGTGCTATCTAAGGAAGAATATTTAAAAGTAAAGCCCGCATCAATGATTTTTTGATTGCTCGCTTTGAGGTCCGAAAGAACTAATACAGCGCGTTCGCCAAGTAAAAAGCGCAAAAAGAATGCAGGGATATTTGGCATGAAAAGCGGTCTTTTCATCCATTTTGCCAAGCGCTGGGTCATTTCTTTGTTGGTTGAATTTGCACCAAGCACGTTATAAGTGCCTTTTAGACGTTGGTCATAGGCGAATAACATGAGGCGGCACAAATCGTCGATGTGTACCCAAGGGCTGCTTTGCGTGCCCGGACCCACCGCTGCGCCGACTCCCCAATAAATTGGTTGTTTCATGAGTTGTAAAGAACCACCGTGTCTGGACAAAACCATAGAGATGCGCAAAATAGCGCCCTGAACCTGTTTCAATACCTGCTGATGGGCGCTTTCCCAATCTTGGACCACTTGGGCCAAAAAATCGTGGCCATAAGGAGCGTCTTCGCTGAAAACTTCGTCGGGAATGGCGTCATAACAATTGACTCCTGAGGCGCCAATATAGTATTTGAGCCGCGTCATTTGTGGGATGATAGACGCTAAAAATTCGGTGCTCTGTACGCGAGAAGACAAGATTTGCGCTTTGCGTTCAGTCGTCCAACGCTTAGAGCCGATATTTTCACCAGCCAAATTGATCAAGATATCAACTTTAGCCAATTTGCTGGTGTTGATTTTCCCTTGTGCTGGATTCCAATAGATTTGACCGTGTTTTTTTGGACTTCTCGTAAGTTTGTATACTCTGTAGCCGCGGTCTTTGAAATGACGCGTTAAATGGCCGCCAATGAGGCCAGAGCCGCCCGCAATGAGCACAGTTGGCATGTCGTCTCTTACTGTGGACATGCCTCTTTTAGTTGTTGCAAAGCATCAGGTGTGCTTTGTACTAATTTTTTGCAAATAGACTCCTTTTTTTCAAGTGCTTGCTTGAGCAATATGGTATCTTGATGCGAGGCCGTTGCAGACCAAATGACCTCTGAGAGGCGATTGACTTTTTGTGCTTGCTTTAGGCAGGCGCACTGTGCTTGATCGGGCTGAGAACAAGCCGAAAGGAGTGCTGCTACCGCAATAAAAGAAATGCTTAATTTTATAAGGCTCATTGTTGAACAAATTTAAAACAATCTCGTAGAATTGCGCATGCGTCGTTGGACTTCTTTTGCTATAATTTTTCTCTTTTGCTCATTGGGCTTTGCACAACAATGTCAAAGTACTTTTAAACCCAAAAAAGAACTTGCAGCGCATACCTATTTATGTCCGGAAGCCATGCAGGCCGATTTAGCCCAGCTGCACAAACATATCTTGGAGACGCACCCCAACCCCACCTATTACGGCAGCCTCAACGACCTGAGTGAAGCCTATAATGTAGCCAAATCAAAAATCGACAAACCCTTAACCGTTTTTGATTTTACGCTTGTTGTGAATACCTATCTGTTTGCACTGAAAGATTCACATACTGGGATCAACCCTAAACAATTTTTATACGAGGTCAATGGACAGCGAAAAGTACTGCCCTTCTTTGTTGAAATGGTCGGCGATAAATTTTACATCAGCGGCGCTTACAACCCCGACTTCATTATTGGTGCTGAACTCTTGCAAATCGATACGTTTAGCGTCAAAAAATTATTTGACTACGCCTTAGCACTGAGTTTAAGCGAAGGCGATGCCACGGCTGCCAAAGAAGAAGTAGCCAGCGAATACATCAGTGTAGTCTACAATTTGCTCTCCATGAATTTAAGGCAAGCCAAAAGCGCCAAAGTTCAAATGGTTAGCCCTGCTGGAGATACGCTCCAAAAAGACATTGCATTTAGCACCTCATGGAAATACTTTTTAGCGGGCCTATTCAGTAGTCAAGAAGATGAAGTGCGCTATTCTTTCGATGAGAACAACAACGGCATCTTGGTTGTGGAATCCTTTCAGCCGCTTTCGCTTAACATGTATAAAAAGCAAATCGATGACTTCTTTGATGAAGTACAAAAACGCCGCTGTACTGCTATTTATATTGACCTTCGCAACAATCTGGGTGGGCTCTTGCGCGCAGAGGAATACCTCTTTAGCTATATCAATACCAAGCAAGCTTCTGTCAAGACAAATTACCTCTATAAACGCAGCAATTACGACCGTTTTGCACTTTTAAGCCCGGTGCAGCAAATGCAATTTGAAAACCGCGCTAAAAATGTATATCCCAACGGCCTCATTTCAAAAGAATATGATTTTTACAAATTGCCAAAAGGGGCCACTAAAACTATTTTATACGACTACCTTCCAGAAAACGACCGCAATTATGTCTACAAAGGAACTTGTGACCTTGTTTTAAATGGCAATTCAATGTCTGCATCGGTTTTGTTTGCAGCGTGGTTCAAGCACATCGAGCGAGGTAAAATTCTAGGAACGCCTTGTATGGGCGGTATGGGTGGCACTTTCGGCAATCCGGCTATTATCACTTTGAAACATGCGCATATGGATGTCATGGTCGCCACCTTGAAATTTACACCGTTTCATATACAAGAACGCATGCTTTCGGCTATAAACCCTGATGTACTCATCAAGGCCACCAGAGAAGACATCATTGAGCAGCGCGATCCATTTTTGGAATACCTTAAAGCCTACCAAAAATAATAACCTGCCCAAACCAAAAGGTAGCGAAACAACTTTCCAACGCCCATCAGTACAAAAGTAGGTAGCCACGGCGCACGAAAAAAGCCGAGCGCAATACCGATAACATCGCCAATTAAAGGAAGCCAACATAGCAGCGCCATCCAACTCCCATAACGATGTATTTTTACATGCCAGCGCTCAATTGCGTCTGGTTTTGCGCCTAATTTTTGAAGCCAAGCAGGTTTACCTAAAAAGCCTATTCCGTAGTTGAGCCAAGCACCGCTCGTATTGCCTGCAGTGGCCACCAATATGCAGGTCCAGGGTTCAAAACCCATAAAGAGCATTGTTGTCAGGAATATTTCTGAAGCCACAGGCAATATGGTAGCTGCTAAAAAGCTAGCTAAAAACAAGCCAAGATATCCGTATTCAAAACTCATATGTACAAAAAAAGCCGGTTGCCCGGCTTTTCAAATTTAATGCGAAAGAAATTAACGCTTCACAAATTTCTTAGTAAGTGTGCTACCGTTAGAAGTAATGCTCACTGTATAAATGCCTGCAGCCCACTGTTCTGAAGCTAAAGACACTTCTTGTGCGCCTGCAGTCAGTTGTGCAAGTGTATTTGTTTGCATGATTTTACCACTAATATCGGTTACAAGGATGTTGACATCACTTGTATTTTTCAAGTCAAAACGCAACGCAGCGTTTGCAGCTGTTGGGTTTGGCATTACAACTGCCTGGCTCAATTCTGTTTGCTCAGTTACGTTCAAAATTGGATCGAAGTTCATGCGGACCATAGGCGTGTTGGTAGAATAGTACCAAGTGTTGTCTGCCATGTCTAAGAAGAATGTTGTCTGTGGTTCAGACTTACCTGCGTTAGAAACACGCAAACCAGCAGAATATGCACCTACAACAGCTAAATATGTTGTGCCGGCAAATACGTCTACATATGGATTGAGTTCCATGACCATGTTTACGTTGAGGTTATTGGCAGCCAATACAAGTGGTGCAGACTCTGATTCAAAAACGAAGTCACCGGTTGTGGCATCTACTGAATACAATTTCACAAAAATTTCTGTTCCCACTGTAGCACCATTGGCACCACCTGGCAAACGCACGTTAATTGCTTTCAATGTTTCATCTTGGAAAATGTCAAAAAGGTTACCCGATTCAAAACCATCCGTACCGTTTGAAGTACTTCCTGATGGCGTTCCGTTATCGCGTGCATAGATGAAATCTGTTACAGCGAAATCGATATTAGACATCACGTTATTGGCAGGGATGTCGTCTGTAGAATCTGCTGTGATGTTGCGTGTAATAGAGATGTTACCAGGTGTAGCTGGTGGAGTATAGAAAGTAGTGAGCTCAATAGCTGCAGTATCTAATGAGTTGATGCTTGCTGCTGTTGAAGAGCCTGTCCATGCGCCGTTGTTTGCGTCGATGTTCAATTTTACGTTTGTTTGTGTATTGACACCACCGTTAAATACGTCTGCAGCGAAACCGATTTCAGTAACTTGCTCATCTGGAATTTGGAAATAAGGCAAGCCAGCTGTACCCCAGAAAGTGGAAGTAACAGAGAGGTCGTTGGTCGGGTTTGTAACGATTTTGACGTCGTCGATGTACCAACCATAAGTAACCCATACGTTTGCATTAGCTGCTGAGGCAGGGAAACCTGTTGTCCAAGAGAAACGCACCCAGATTGGGCTCGGCGTTGCTGTTAAAAAGGTTGCTAGGTTGATAATTTTAGTATCTGGGTTGGCATAAGCAGAACCCCCAGCTGAAGACAATACAGGTTTGTCTTGGTTGTTGCCAACGGTAACCCATGTAGTACCATCTGTAGAAATTTGCATTTCTTGAAGGTCGTTGAAACGCGCTCCGTATTGTTGGAATTGCAAAGAAACTTGGTTGCTGCCACCTAAGTTGGCGATATCGATAGGTTGTGCAGAAGTAAGCGTATAAACTACGTTGAGGGCTTGTGTTGCAGGAGATGCTGTAGGGTCGCCATTGACGAGCTCAGCGCAATTGCCACCTGAGGTAGATGCGATGCCACTTGCGGCCCACCAACCATCGTTGTTATTGTTGATATTCCAACCAAACTCAATACCGCTCTGTCCAGAGTTGTCGAGGGTCCAGTTGGCAGGGTTTGAGAAGTCATCAGACCATAGTGTAACGCCAAGGATTTTTTCGTCGGCGGCAGCCTCAGTTGCCACTTTAGGCGCTTTTACCAATTCTTGGAAAGTCTGGATGCGCGGTGCTTTTTGAGCATAAGCTACAGATGCAATAGCGCTTACAAAGAGTATAAGTTTTTTCATTTTAGAGTAATTTGGTAATAAATATAGTGATTTCTATGCGTCCTTCAAAAAAGGAAGCATTTTTCGGCCATCGTTGAGCTGAGTACCTGAACAAATAACAACGTTCAAACCGTCTTGTTCGTGGGGCGTAAGTAAATAATTGCCCAATAAATCGACAGCTTGGCTATGCCCGTTATAAACAAGATTATTGCCATCTTGCCCCACCCGATTGCAACCAATAAAGTAGCACTGATTCTCAATTGCGCGTGCCTTGAGTAATGCATCCCAATGCGCAATGCGCTTTTGAGGCCAATTGGCAATATTTAAAAGTATGTCATAAGCTGCTGCGCCGGCTTCATTCAGGCGGTTGCGGATAAGTTCTGGAAAGCGCAAATCATAACAGATTTGTAGATTCAACTTCCAACCAAGGTAGCTTACAATGACTTCATTGTTACCCGAACTGAAATATTGATCTTCTCCACCCAAGCCAAAAGACTTCCGCTTGTCATAGGTCAAAACCTCACCATCCGGATACACAAATACCCCTCTATTGAAATACTTGCCACCATCTTGTACCATCAAAGAAGTATAAATAGCCATTTGATGTCGTCCAGCTAATTCCTTCAAAAATTGTAGCCCTTCTGATGCCTGCCAGTCGTCTGCAAATCCGACATCCATTGAAAAACCGGTATGAAACATTTCGGGCAAAAGCAGTACATCAAGATTTGGGGAGGCTTTCAATTGTGCAGAAATGCGCGCAAAGTTGGCTTCTTTTTGTTGCCAAACTTGGTCAAATTGTAATATGCCGATGCTTAAATCTTGCATAATCTTTCCGTTGCTGCCTGCAGCGTTTCTGTCGTTTTTGCATAACAAAAGCGGATCAATTTGCGATCTGTACCATCTTCATTGAATACTGACAGTGGAATAGCGGCTACACCGTGTTCAATAGTCAATTCTTCACAAAAGCGGGTGTCCGGGAGATCTGAAATCGCTGCAAAAGAAGCCACCTGAAAATAACTTCCTTGCGCTGGAAGCAATTCAAACCGACTTTTGAGTAAGCCAACCCGAAAGAAATCGCGTTTTTGCTGATAAAATGAACCGAGTAAATTGACGTCTACCCGATCTAAATAAGCTGAAAGTGCATGTTGCGCTATACTGTTCACGCTAAAAACCAAAAACTGATGCACCTTGTGAATTTCCTTCATGAGCTCGGGGCTACAAATCAGGTAACCAACTTTCCAGCCTGTAATATGAAAAGTCTTGCCAAACGAAGAAACAATGATGGCACGCTCCCGAATCGAAGCGAATTCATTAATAGATCTAAATTGCTCCTCGAAGGAAATATACTCGTACACTTCATCCGAAAGCAACAATAAGTTCGGATGCGCTTGCATGAGTGCTTCTAAGGCCAGAAAATCTTGGCCATCCCAAATGGTACCGCTCGGATTGTGCGGATTATTCGTGATGAGCATTCTTGTTTGCGGCGTAATAGCAGCCGCAATTCGGTTCCAGTCGGGTTTGAAATCTGGGCCTAAAGGTATGCGAACAGGCCGAGCGCCTGACAAGCTTATAGGTGCCTCGTAGCAGTCGTAACTCGGGTCTAGGATAACAACTTCTTCTCCAGCATGCACAAGTGCTTGTATGGCTGTAAAAATGGCTTGCGTTGCCCCTGCTGTAATCAATGCTTGATCGGGTCCGAGTGATCTATTGTATTGCTTTTCGACTAACGCAGCAATCTGTTCACGCAAAGCGAGTAATCCTGCCATCGGCGCATATTGATGCGCGTTTGCATTTGCTGCTTCAATTAAGCAGTTCTGTAATTGCGAATCGATATCAAAATTGGGAAATCCTTGCGCTAAATTGATTGCATTGTGCTTGACAGCCAATGCAGACATGGTGGTGAAGATGGTTGTCCCGACATTTGGGAGCTTGGAATGCAGCATGACGCCAAGATTATTGACCCAACAACAACTTTCTTGCGATGTCTAAGGTAATGCGGGTTCTGTCGTTGAAAGCAACAACAAACGCACCTGTGAAACCAGCATTGCGCAATTGATTTTGTAGTGCCAAAGCTTCGTCTATAGACTTCACTGGCATACCTAAGCAGTACTTGTAGTAACCATCGAGTTCATATTCATAAACGTCTTCACGGTTATAGTGAATGGTTGGATTAGGAATTTGAACCTTAGCCGACTCAACCTGTACGCGGAAGTGAACCCCTGACTCATTAGAGATGCCATCTAAACGGTAATCAGGTTTAGGTCCGTCATCAACTTTGAAATTCATATTGCCACCTTGCACACCACCTTTTGGTTTTACTTGATCTGTTCCTGTTGAGATGTTCAAACCTCGGATGACAAACTCGGTACGGCGATTAAGTTGGTTCTCTTGTTCAGAACATAGTGACTTCTGACCGCCTTCACACGGACAATCTATGCGTAATTGGGCTTCTCCATAACCTTTGTAGGTAATGCGATTAGGGCTAGAAATACGAGATTGAATATAAATCGCTGCATTCTTAGCACGACGATCTGATAAATCTTGGTTGTAAATAGCAGCACCACGACAGTCTGTGTGTGAACCTAATTCCACCTCAATTTTAGGATGTTTGTTCAAGAAACGAACGACTTTATCCAATTCAATAATCGCGTCTGGTCTAAGATCTGCTTTGTCAAAATCGTAGTATATCGACTTCAACCCGAGTAAGGCAGTAATCTCCATATCCTGAAGCAATGGCTCTAAATCAAGATTAACTAGATCTCTCACATTGATTTTTGTAGAATCTTTGGCTGTAATGTTGAAAGTAACCTCCTTAGAAGCATATCCTTCCTTATCTAAAGTAACTTTGATACGTACGTTTTCTCCGATGAGAATGCTATCGAGCACTTGCGAAAGGCCACCATGTACATCAGTAGTGCCTTCAAAAAGAACCATACCCGTGGAATCGTCAACAATGCGAACGGTTACACCTTCAATTGGCGCTCCAAATTGCATGTCCTTCACAACATATTCAAGCGGAATGTCTATAAACTTCTCTTTAATCGTAAACAAGTAGATGTCATCGGTTGCGCCAGTAGTAGCGCGATTGGATGTCATGAAACCTTGCTTCTCACCTGTAAAGAAAATAGCGAGGTCATCATAAGCCGTATTGAAAGGCGCACCCATAGATTTAACTTCGAGGTTCTCTACAAAGAATAAATCAAAGGCTCCTATGGATTGATGTCCTTGTGAGCTAAAGTATAATTTACCGTTTTGAAAAGCTGGAAAGACATCATTCTTATCTGTGTTTACACCACGAACACTTTCTTTTGCGCCGAACTTTCCATTCTGAAAAGTACATTTATAAATATCCATTCCTCCTAGGCCGCCAGGCATATCAGATGCAAAATAAAGCGTATTGCTTTTTTCATCATAGAAAGGATGCGTGGTATTGTAGGCGTCGTTGTTATAGGCAAAGGCAACTGGAGCTGACCACTCACCTTTTGCATTCTTAGTCGAATAGTGAATTGTCAGGGTCTGGTTTTTATCAGATCCTTGGTTATTTGTAAAAAACAAGATATCATTAGCGGTATTGGAAGCTACTGGCCCGTCATAGTAACAAGTGCTCAACATCATTTGTGACTTCTCACTTGCGCTTAGAATAGTGGCTTGCTTGAGCTTACAACTATCTACAACATACAAATCTGAAAATGGCTTCTTAGCGAATTCATCCATATCTGCATCATCACAAGCGTTTATTGCTGCCGACAAGACATAGATTGTACCACCATACTGTCTGGCCGCAAAGTCATCGTACGGCGTGTTGAAACATGCCGATTTTAATTCAACACCTTGTGCATGAAGTAAAGACGTAATCGTAATTCCGAAAAAAGCCGCGAGCCAAAAACGCATGGAGTTCAGTTAAGATAAATCAATTGAAAAAGCGAGGTCCTTGACAACGGCTAGCGCTGTTGTTGAACTTGTAGCGTAAGGCCAATTCGTGCGACTGGATGGTGACCGTGTTCAAATTTGACAACGGGAAGGTATATGAGTAACCAACATAAAATTTGTTACCAAAGTCATAACCGACGATACCACCAATTGCGCTGTTCACTTGGTAAGAAGCACCAAAATCAAGACCAACTTTGTGTGTAAAAATCATATTGCAGTCAACTGTGTAAGGTAAACCTTGCATGTAACGACCCACAACATTTGGACGCCATGTAACAGCAGAACCCAATTTTACATTTCCGCCTACATAACCCACATAACCACCACGGTTTTCAACGAAAAGACTCATGTTACGATCTTTAAAGCTTAGACCAGCTACACGAACCTGAGAAAAACCTAAGTAGAAGTTCTTGTGATATAGCAAAGCGCCATAACCAGCATTGAACTGCATGCCTGTTGATAAATTGCTCATCATGTCTGGGTCATTGCCTACAGTAGTTACCAAATCTGTTAGGTTCACTGTAGTATTTAATGCCATTGCACGAATACCTATAGAAAAGCGCCATTTTGGGCTCAATTTAAGGTGATAAGCGCCATTTACAGCAAACTGTGTAGATTTTACAGGGCCTATCTCATCTTGAAGCAAAGAAACACCCAAGCCGAAGTTTTTCATGATATTGAAATTCCCGGAAACAGTAATTGTCTTTGGAGCACCGCGCAAACCAGTCCACTGAGAATTGGCAAGCGTTGAGATGTCGTTATAACTGTTTGCACCAGCTTGTGCAGGATTCAACATCAGGGCATTGAACTGATTTTGACGGTAATTTGGATCTTGTGCTTGTGAGCTGAAGCCAACTAACACAACGCCTAATGTCAAAATAATGCTATTGATCTTTTTCATATCTAGAGGTCTAGTCTTATTATTATTTCTGTACGCGATTCACGTATACGTAACCATTCAATTGTTTACCACCATTCAAAGTAAGGATGTAGTAGTAAGTTCCGTCTGGAACTGGTGTTCCAGTATTCAACAAGGTACCATCCCAATCGTTGGCATAGCTATCAGCTTTGTAAACAATTGTTCCGTAACGGCTATATACTTCCATAGATTTAGTCGTATAACCTTCGAGACCTGGAATTACCCATGTGTCGTTGTAGCTGTTACCGTTTGGTGTAAAGGCATCTGGAACACTTGGGCCAGCCCATTGGTCACCACCACAAGCATCAGAAGCGATCACTGTGACTAGCACACTCGCGCTTGATTGGTTACCTGAGTTATCTGTAACGATTACAGTAATGAAGTTCTCACCAACATTCGCGCAATCAAACGCTGATTGACTGAGCACCGCACTTGCAATACCACAGTTGTCTACGCTACCGTTATCAAGATCTTCGAAACCAATTGTAGCGTATCCGTTGGCATCAAGAATTACTGATGTATTAGCCAACAATACTAGAGGTGCAGACTCGTCGTTTACCGTCACCACTTGGTCAACTGTAGTTACGTTACCTGCGCCATCTACAACCGTCCAGGTTACAGTTGTATTACCAAGCTGATAAACAGCTGGTGCATTGTTTGTAATGGTTAAGTTATCTGTACAGTTGTCTGTAGCAATAGGATTGCCAAGATTCACACCGATAGCTTCACAATATACATTGCTCGCTACAGTAACGTTAGCTGGAGCTTGTACCGTTGGAGCGCTGTTATCAATGACTGTTACCACTTGTGTAGCTGTTGAGCTGTTACCAGAGTTATCTGTAACAGTCCAGGTAACTACTGTTGGGCCTATTGGGAAGATTGACGGCGCGTCGTTTGTGACGGATGCAACACCACAGTTATCAGATGTAATTGGAGTGCCTAATGCCACACCGATAGCCTCACAACCAAGATTTGGTGTTGTAGTAACATTTAATGGTGCAGAAATGATAGGAGCAGTGTTGTCGCCAATAAATACTTCGATTGGCAATGACGTTGCTGAACAACCATTTGTTGCAGTAACTGAAACAGAGTAAGAACCAGACTGGTTAGCTACGATAAATGGTGTAGTTGGTCCGTTGCTCCATTGGTAGTTAGCTGCATTAGAAGCAAACAATACTACTGTTCCACCTGGGCAAAGGGTTGTTGTACCGCTTGCTGAAATTGTAGGGGTTACAGGATTGTTGAGTACACTTACTTGTGCACTTGTTGAAGCAGTACATCCGTTAATAGTGACCGTGTAAGTAACTGTAGTTGAACCTGCGTTCAATCCAGTTACATGGCCTGCAGTGACGATATTTGCAATGAAGTTGTTGGCAGCTGACCATACACCACCTTGTGTTGCAGAAGTCAATTGCATTGTACCACCTTCACAAACAGCGTTTGAACCTGTAATGGCAGCAACAACAGGATTGTTGTTTACAGTTACACTCACAACTGAAGATTGAGTAGTACAACCCGCAGCGTTTGTCACAAGCACGAAGTAATTACCAGATTGGTTCACTGTTGTTGAAGCACCTTGATCGCCGTTGCTCCAAACATAGTTAGAACCACCTGTAGCAGTAAGTGTCAAGGAACCACCAGCACAGAAGACCGTAGGGCCGTTCGCATTAATCACAACTGCTGGATTGGCGTTGAAAACAACTGTTTCACTTGCAGTTGAGCTACAGCCTTCAGCACTCGTAACGGTTACTGTGTAAGTATTAGCAGCAGTCACGTTGATTGTCGCGTTCGTTGAGTTGTTGCTCCAAGCATAAGTTGAACCACCGGCAGCTGTAAGCGTTACTGTAGAACCCAAACATGCTGTAGAACCTGAAGTAGAGATGCTAGCCGTTGGCAATGCATTCACTACAACAGCAATTGAATTACTTGTTGTTGAACAACCTTCAAGAGTAGTTCCAGTTACGTCATAGTTGCCTGAAGTACTCACTGTAATAGAAGGAGCTGTTGAGCCATTTGACCAAACGTATGTAGAAGCGCCCGTTGCAGTTAAGGTAACAGAACCACCAGAACAGAACGTTGTTGCACCATTCGCTGTAGCAGTTACAACAGGAAGCACATTAACTGTAACAGGAATAGCAGCCGATGTAGCGGTACATCCGTTAGCATCTGTTACTGTTAGTGCATATGAACCTGAAGTAGTAGCTATATATGTATTGTTAGATGCGCCAGCAATAGCAGCCGCACCATTATTCCAAGCATATGTAAAGATTGAATTCAATGGTGCAATGAGGGTAACTGATCCACCTGTGCAGAAAGTAGTAGCACCAACGTTTGCAATTGAAACTGCCGGAAGGGCATTGACAGTTACAACCACAGGAGCAGAAGTCACTGAACATCCGTTTGCATTCGTGATAGTCACAGAATATGAACCAGTAGTAGTAGCGGTAATTGCTTGGGTTGACTCACCTGTAGACCAAGCGTAGGTCATGCCAGCTGGAGCTGTTAAGGTAACCGAACCACCAGCACAGAATGTAGTCACACCACTTGCCGTTACATTAGCTACTGGCAAAGCATTGACTTGTACAGAAGTTGAAACCTCTGCAGTACATCCTGCAGCATTTGTATATGTGTAAGAAATTAGTGCTGTTCCGGCAGATACACCTGAAACTACACCGTTTACGGCAACGTTAGCAATTGCAACATCCGAAGATGACCAAGTACCGCCAGACTGCGCATTCGCTAATGTTGTTGTCGAACCGACACAAACGGCTGAAGCACCTGTAATTGAAGTGAGAATTGGATTCGCGTTGACGTTTACATTGAATTGAACAGCAGTAGTACAGCCGTTCGCGTTTGTCACACTGTAAGAAATAGTGCTTGCACCATTGCTCACACCAGTAAGTAAACCTATAGCATCAATTGTGGCAGCACCTGTGTTAGATGATGCCCATATGCCACCAATTGTAGCGTTTGTAAGTGTTGTTGTAGCACCTTCACATAATGAATTACTTCCAGCGATTGCTTGAACAACCGGAGCAGATAATACAGTGATGTTTGTATTTGCAGATGTAGCTGTACAACCGTTACCATCAGTAATCGTAACTGAATAAGGACCGTCAACAGAAGCAACTATTGATTGGGTTGTTTCACCAGAACTCCATAGATAAGAAGCTGCAACTGGTGCAGTGAGCGTTACAGAACCACCAGCACAGAATGTGGTAGCGCCACCAGCTGTAATTGTTGCAATTGGTGCAGGATTCATTGTTACGGCAAATGTCGCAGAAGTTGCTGAACAACCATCGGCATTTGTCACTGTTACGGTAACACTTGCACTTGCAGTCAATGTAATGCTTTGTGTAATGGCGCCATTAGACCAAGCATAAGCAGCACCATTTGATGCTACAAGGGTAACTGAACCACCTTGGCAGAAACTATTGCCATTCAAAGAAGTAATGTTCGCCAATGGAAGTGCATTGACAACTACTGATGTAATTGCTGAAGTTGAAGCACAACCGTTTGCATTGGTTACTGTAACTGACACATCCTGTGAAGTACTTACCGTAATTGACTGAGTTGTTGCACCAGTACTCCATAAGTAAGAAGTACCTGTACTAGCAGTCAATACAACAGAACCACCTTGACAGAATGTAGTTGCTCCAGCTGCAGTAATCACTGCTGATGGAAGTGCATTCACAGTAAAGTTTGTAGATACCGTGTTGGTGCAACCGTTTGCATTTGTAAATGTATATGTTAAAGAGGTTGTTCCAGGATTAACTCCTGTTACTATACCTGTAGTGGCGTTGATTGTTGCTACTGTGTTATTAGCTGTTGACCACAAACCGCCAGCTTGTGCATTTGTGATGACATCAGTGCTGTTTTCACATACTGAAGTTGCACCAGCATTAGCTGCAAGAACTGGTAGTGGATTCACTGTAACTGTTGTTGTAGCAGAAGTTGCTGAACAGCCACTATTTGTAGTAATTGTAACAGCATAAGCACCACTCGCGTTGGCAACATAAGTGCTCGCTGTTGCGCCTGTAATTGCAGTGCCATTCAATATCCATTGGTAAGTATAAGTCATGCCAGCTGTTGGACTAGAGGCAAGAAGTGTTACAGAACCACCTTGACAGAAGGTTGAAGCACCCACTGTTGAGATTGCAGCTGTAGGTAAGGTATTGACTGTAACCGTTACACTTTGAGAATTAACACAACCATTTGCGTTGGTCGTTGTGTAAGTCATTGCAACAGCACCAGCGCTTACACCAGTAACCAAACCGTTGGCAGCAACAGTAGCTACAGCAGCATTTGCTGAACTCCATACAGGGTTGCTTGCTGTTGTGCTAAGTAATGTTGTAGCTCCAACGCAAACAGCAGCCGTACCAGTAATAGCAGGTGCACTTGGCAAGCTATTTACAGTAACAACAGTTGCTGCAGATGTACTTGAACATCCGTTAGCGTCTGTAACTGTAACTGTGTAGCTACCTGCAGTAGTCACTGCAAGCGTTTGGTTGTTGCTACCGTTTGACCATTGGTATGATAAACCAGTACCACCATTTGCTGTTAAAGTAACTGAGCCACCTTGGCAGAATGTCGTTGTGCCACTTGCTGTGATTGTAGCAGTAGGCAATGGATTAACAGTTACAGTAAGAGCGCTTGCTGTAGTAGCACAACCAGCAGCATTTGTAATTGTAACTGTATTGGTAGATGTTGTATTGGCAACTATAGAAGCTGTTGTAGCTCCGTTAGACCAAAGATAAGTTGAACCTGCAACCTGTGGGCTGGCTGTTAATGTAACAGAACCACCTTGGCAGAAGCTTGTAGGGCCGCCCGCTAAAATGGTAGCAGCAGGCAATGCATTTACAGTTACGGTAGTTACCGCTGATACTGCGCTACATCCAGAAGCATTTGTTACAGTAACGGAGTACGTTCCTGAATTACTCACTGTGATCGATTGCGTTTGTGCACCTGTAGACCACATATAAGCAGAACCAGCATTAGCCGTTAGTACTACATTGGAACCGGCACAGAAAGTTGTTGCGCCGCCAGCAGTAATTGTTGCCGTAGCACCGGTATTCACATTGATATCAGCAGAAGCACTATTTGTACATCCATTTGCATCGGTAATAGTATAGGTAATTGTTGCTAATCCTGCACTAACACCTGTTACAACACCCGTAGCATTTACTGTTGCTACTGCCGCGTTATTTGATGTCCAAGATCCGCCAGCAGTTGCGCTTTCAAATTGAACTGTCGCGCCTGAGCAAACCGACGCAGCACCTGTTACCGCAGCAACAGTTGGCAATGCATTCACAGTTACATTCGTTGACGCTGAATTGGTACAACCGTTTGCATTTGTAAATATGTAAGTCATTGATGCAACTCCTGCACTTACCGCTATAACAGCGCCAGTGCTGCTGTTGATTGCTGCAATCGCTGCATTATTTGTTGACCAAGTTCCGCCCGTAGTTGCGTTTGCTAGTGTTGACCCTGAACCAACACATAATGTTGTTGTGCCAGTAATGGCAGCAATGGTTGGTAAAGCATTTACAGTGATTGTCGTTGCAACTGAAGTAGCAGAACAACCATTATTGTTACTTACAGTAAGTGTGTAAGATCCAGAAGCGTTTGCCAAATATGCACTCGCAGTTGCGCCTGAAATGGCTGTGCCATTTAAGTTCCATTGGTAAGTATAAGTCATGCCTGCTGGCGCGCTTGGGCCAACCAAAGCAACAGAACCACCTGCACAGAATGTTGTAGCGCCTGTTGCGGCAATTGTTGCCGTTGGCAATGCGTTAACGCTTAACGGCATTGTTGCACTTGAGGAACAAGATCCTGAAGTCACAGTGTATGTAATTGTTGTTGAACCGACAGATTGTGTAGTTACAACGCCAGTATTTTGATCAATTGTAGCAACAGCTGTATTAGATGAAGACCAAGCACCACCAGAAACAGAGCTCGAAAGTGTTCCAGTTGAACCAAGACAAATAGCACTTGCACCTGCTAAAGTACCCGCATTTGGAAGTGCTGTAATGGTAATAGTTGCCACATCAGATGAAACACCACAAGCATTGCTTGCAATATAAGTCAAGTCAACTGTTCCTGTTTCACCTTGGGCAGGTACATAACTAACCGTTGTATTGGTCACGTTTGGTGAAATCACACCAATACCTGTTGTTTGCCAATAACCCATTTCTGCGTTAGTCACGTTGACACTGAATGGTGCCGATCCTGAACCACAAATTGTTTGGTTGTTACCTACATCTACAGAAGGAATACCATTCAGAACCGTAACTGAAATGTCAAATTCATCACCATAACAGGTAGTTCCACCAACAGTATATTGTGGCGTAACCGTGTAAACTTGTATTTGGTTGCTCGCTGAGGTGTTAGATAATGTTTGAGAAATATTTACTTGAGGAGTTGTTTGTGCTGTCGCACCTGTAATATTAGGATTGAGGGTAGAGACCCAAGTATAAAGTGTTCCTGCTGGCACAACATTAGTAAGGTCGCCATCAATTGGTGTAATGGAAAATGCCGAACCAGTACAAATCGTTGTACTTGCATCCGCAATGGTCATTGTTGGAGCTACGGATACCGCAACATCAAAATCACCACCAACACATGAACTAGCAGTTGGTGTAACTGTGTAAGTTACCGATTGTGCTTGGCTAGTTAAGTTAGATAATGTTTGACTAACAGCTGCAGTGGCCGAACTTACATTTGAAGTTCCTACAACCGCAGGGTTTTCAACTACCGTCCAGGTATAAGTGGTACCCGCTGGAACGATATTAACACCATTAACAGGTGTTGCATTGAAACTAGATCCCGAACAGTTTCCTAATGTCACATCTGCAACGTTTGGTGTTGGGTTAACCGTAACTTGGAATACATCAGCACTTCCACTGATTAATTCACCCACACCCAATTTAACTGCAAGTATTTTTGAAGTGCCTACACATGGATTGCCAAATACAGCTGAAGTAGCTGCAATAGTAAGTGAAGTTTGACCTAAAGCCGCTGCACTCACAATATTTACCGAGTTGCTTGCGTGGCAAGAACCGATGGCCCAGTTACCAGCTGTCCCTGTCGGCGTACCAAAGCTGGCGAACTCTACACTTGTTATCACTTTTCCTGCTGGAGCAGTCAATAATAAAGTTTGGTTTTCAGACGCCTCACCATAAATATAACTATCAGTAACCAACATTTGAGGTGTTACTGTAACGTTTGCTGTTTGAGCGGTGTTTGTTGTATTTGCCCCTGTGAAGCTGATGTTACCCGTTCCTGACGCAGCAATGCCAACAGTTGTATTGTCATTTGTCCAAGAGAAGAATGTCGCCGCTGGTGCACCTGTAAAGCTCACACTTCCCGCAGCACCCGCACATAGCGTAAGGTCTGTAACTGGTGTAACAGTCGGAACTGGACTAACCGCTACCTCATAAGTCTGAGCAGGGCCAGTACAACCATTAGCCGAAGCTGAAACTGTAATAAGACCTGTTTGAATATATGCTGTTGTGTTAGCTGCTGTAAACTGAGGAACATTTCCTGTACCTGATGCAGCAAGACCAATTGTTGTATTAGAGTTTGTCCAGGCATATGTTGCGCCTGAACCTAGATTTCCTGCGGTAGAAACAGCAGCTACAACTGCACCGTGATCCACAGCTTGCGTTGTGCCGTTTGTAACTGTTGGTAGTGGATTGACTGTAATGGTGAAGTTCTCTGTCAAACTTGTACAACCATTATCTGTTGCAGTTACAGAAATATTTGCTGTCGCAGCTGTTGCTCCTGCATTAACGGTAGCAAAAGAAGCAATGTCTCCAGAACCAGATCCAGCTAAACCAATTGCAGTGTTAGAGTTTGTCCAAGCAATTGAACCTGCACTTGCAGTGAAGGCGTAAGCCAAAGATGAACCCGCACAAACCGTCGTGTCGTTGACAGCAGTGATTGTTGGTGTAGGATTAACTGTAACTGCAAAAGAAATAAAACTTTCAGCACCTGCTTCATCTGTAACGACAACATTAATATTTGAAACACCTGAAACACCTGATGCTGCTATCAAAGAAATCGTTCTATTGGCACCAGAACCACCGAATGTGATCCCAGAAGATGGGAACAATGTAGGGTTAGCAGCAACAGCTGATAGAGTGAGGTTGGCAGCACTTGTTTGAGCATCACCAATGGTGAAGCTTAGTGGGCCAAAAGTTCCACAACCAACTTGATCTGCAATAGCAGTAATAGTAGGGGAGGAATTTGCAGAGCCTAATACCTCAAAATTATAATCTTCACATTCTCCGTATTCTTGCCCTAGAATACAACCGTCGTCAGTTTGAGGAACATCATTATAACTACAAAGTACGCGCATGCGTTTGACGCCAACGCTTGCACCAGAAGGCACTGTAATTACAGTATTAAATACATTTATTGAAGCAAATCCAGATGAATACACCAAATCACCGGCATCGGCAAACGATTGGTTGTTATTCCAATCAATCCAGATTTTAAAACCTTCTGAATATTCAGGACCACACTGCACACTTAAAGAGACATCTGACCCTTGATACTGTGAAACAGATTGGCCAGAGATATACTGATAATACATTGGACTACAACCACTATTGTTATTGGTAATGTTACTTACCCCCCCCGATGTACTAAAATTCTCAATTCGGTCAAAGTCATCGCACCCTATCATAAAAGTAGGAGTACAATATTGACCAAAAACCGATTGTGAGCCTAGTATGGCGAACAATAAGAAAGTCAAAAAGGTTGTTTTGTAACCTTTCAATAAAAATACATTCTTCATTTGCTGTGGGGTTGTAGAGAGGCTTGTTAGGTTGTGAAGTCTCATAGTTGGCTTGGAAATATAAATTAACAGAAACAATTAAAAACCTGATAATCAAGGTAATTAGCTGATTTCCATATACTCACTTTTATTAAAATACAATACAAAATACACCAATTTATCAAAATCGGTATCGAACAAATGTATACAAAATGATTTGATTTCGAAAAAAAAGTTCAGTTGAGTCAGTTTTGGAATTCGGAAATCCACCTCGAAACCTTACTATTTACATATGAAAAGACAAAAAAAAGGAACGCCATATGGCGC
>JAIPCC010000006.1 GCA_021738405.1 Crocinitomicaceae bacterium
CTCCGAGAACCAACAACAACAACTCGGCCACATCACCGGCATCTCGCGCATTGCCCCCGATCACTATATGTGGCTCGACCGCTTTACCGTTCGCAACCTCGAACTCATTCATTCTCCGCACGACAACGCCATTACGCTTTCACAAGTCCTAGACCAAACCAAAACGCCAATGGGCGGACGCTTGCTCAAGCGCTGGTTGGTTTTGCCGCTCAAAGACCGCAAGCCCATAGAAGAAAGGCATCAGGTTGTTGCTGCCCTTAAGCAGGAGCAAGCGCTCCACGATGAACTCGACGACCGCTTGCGCGAAATCGGCGACCTCGAGCGGCTCATTTCAAAAGTTGCCGTCGGGAAAATCAATCCGAGAGAAGTTCAGCACCTCAAGCGCACGCTCCAACAAATCGACCCGATTCACGGCTTGCTGCAGCCTATTCAGAACAAAAGCTTGCAAGCGCTCCTCGCCAACCTAGACGCTTGTCAGGCACTCATTAACCTCATTGAAACCAACCTCAGCTCAGAACCCGCTGTGCAAATCGGCAAAGGGCCTGTAATCAAAGAAGGGCGAGATGAACAACTCGACGAGCTGCGCGCGATCTCTACCAACGGCAAAGATTTCCTAGAACAAATTCAGCAAAGAGAAAGCCAAGCAACTGGTATCTCTAGCCTCAAGATTGCCTTCAATAACGTCTTTGGATATTACATAGAGGTGCGCAACACCCACAAAGACAAAGTTCCAGAGACCTGGATCCGCAAACAAACGTTGGTGTCAGCCGAACGCTACATCACCGAAGAACTCAAAGAATACGAACAAAAAATACTCGGCGCAGAAGAGAAAATACTCAAAATAGAACAACAAATCTACCAAGAGCTCCTTTTTGCCATGGCCGACTTCATTGGTCCTATTCAAAAAAATGCGCAGCTCCTCGCGCAACTCGATTGCCATTTCTCCTTTGCCAAAGTTGCCTGCGCTCAAAATTACTGTTTACCTACCCTCACTGATGGCTTTGAACTCGACATCAAAGAAGGCAGGCATCCGGTTATCGAGCAACGCTTGCCAATAGGCGAAAGCTATATTGCCAACGATATTTTCTTGGACAACAACAGCCAGCAAATCATCATGATCACCGGGCCCAACATGAGCGGTAAAAGTGCTATTTTGCGCCAAACTGCGCTCATTGTACTCATGGCGCAGATCGGTTCTTTTGTGCCGGCGCGTGAGGCTAATATCGGTTTGGTAGACAAAATCTTTACACGCGTTGGCGCTTCAGACAACATCTCTTCAGGGGAGTCTACATTTATGGTGGAAATGAACGAAACAGCGAGCATTCTCAATAATATTTCGGAACGCAGCCTTATTTTACTCGACGAAATTGGCCGAGGCACGAGCACTTATGACGGCATCTCTATAGCCTGGGCGATTGCCGAATTCTTACACGAAAACCCCAAAGCCAAAGCCAAAACACTCTTTGCTACGCACTACCACGAACTCAATGAAATGGCCAATCGTTTTGAGCGCATTCATAATTTCAATGTCAGTGTCAAAGAATTGGGTGCGCAAGTACTGTTTTTGCGCAAATTAGTAGCGGGCGGCTCTGCACACTCATTCGGTATACACGTAGCCAAGCTTGCAGGCATGCCCGCACAAGTCGTCAAGCGCGCCGAAAACGTACTCAAGGACCTCGAGGCGAGCCATGCCAACGTGGGTAGCGGATCAAAAGCCAAAGCGAGTAAGCCCGCGGTGCAAGCTATTGCGCAAGACGTCCAACTGAGTTTCTTTGCACTCAACGACCCTGTTTTACAACAAATCCACGACGAACTCGTCTCTACGGACATCAATTCACTCACGCCCGTAGAAGCCCTACTCAAACTCAACGACATCAAAAAACTGACTGGTGCGTAGCTATTTATCCCTCCTACTGATTTTACTACTCGCTGGCTGTGCGCTTAAAAATGCACAACCCGAGACCCATCAAGAATTGGCTATTGCTCAGAACTTCATGAGTGCTGCGCAAAAACACATCTTTCAGAAAATAGCCAAGCGCAAGCACTTCAAACTCACCATCCTCGAGCTAAGTGCAGGAGCCATTCGAAAAGCGATTCAAACCAATCCCTGGGACCCCGGATTTGACCTCATTTTGATCGATGGCTTGTCGGAACAACGCCATTTGAAAAAATTGCATTTTGCGCACCACGAACCCTATTTTGCAAGCATTCCTATCGGGATCTCCTATGTGCCAGACTCGGTGGTCAAGGTGCGGGCATTTGAAGATTTGTCAAAGCTTTATCTCTGGGCTGCTGCCGACAAAAAAGCCGAGCCTATTTTGAAAGCGCACCTTGCCTATGCTTACCGCAAACGCAATGAAAACGCTGACCTGCAACAAAACTACAGACAACTCCTGCAGGGCTACAAAGACCACGAACTCGCTTTAGAGGCTGATTTTGAACGCAAAAAAACGCTCTACCTTTGCCGCTACGACACCCATTTACAACACTTAAAGCCATTTTTCAAAAACAGACAATTTACTTTTGCGCGCAAACCCAATCAAGCATTTTATGCCGACTACCTCTGTTTGGCTATTGTCCAACAAAGTTCGCAGCACGCACTAGCCATGCATTTTGTCGAGCTACTTCAACAAAAAAGAGATCAAAACAAAGCTTTTCAAAAGGCATTTGGCATCGTTGCCCAACGAAAATGACACCTAAATGACACTGTGTCTGACAGACTTCGCTAATTTTGTAAAAAACTATTGATATGTATCCAGCAGAACTCGTTCAACCCATGAAAGAAGACCTTACCAAAGTAGGGTTTGAAGAATTACTCGATGCTGCAGCTGTAGATGCTGCCATCGCCAACAGCACCGACACCATGTTGGTTGTTGTCAACTCTGTATGCGGCTGTGCTGCAGGCAATATGCGCCCTGGTGTGAAGCTCTCCATACAACAGGATAAAATGCCAGCCAAATTAATGACAGTTTTTGCCGGTGTAGACCAAGACGCGGTTGCACAAGCCAGAAAATACTTCTTGCCTTATCCGCCGTCATCACCGTCAATTGCTTTGTTCAAAGGTGGTAAATTGGTGCACTTTCTCGAAAGACACCACATCGAAGGCGGAAGTGCCCAAATGATCGCGGCAAACCTCCAAGCAGCCTACGACGAATTCTGTTAGTCTACCCGAAAAAGCGCTGCTGCGATGCCATCTGCATGCAGTTTGCCTTGTTCTGTAAGCACTATCTTTTCATTTGAAATAGTCAACCAACTCAAGCGTGCAAATTCAGTAATTTGCGCGCTTTCTTTTGGGGTCCAGTCGGTAGTAAGTGTGCTTACATCTAAGCCCCAAATCGTGCGCAAACCCAATAATATTTGTTCATTCCGGCGCTCATTAGCACTCAAGTGCTCGGTCTCAAACCATTTATCGTTTTTACCGACCTGATTGGTGTATTGCGTGTTGTTACGCACATTCCAGCGCCTGACTTTGCCATCAAATGAATGCGCCGAAGGGCCAATGCCCAAATAAGGCTGAAACTTCCAATAAGAACTATTATGTCTTGAATGAAAACCAGCCAAGCCAAAATTAGAAATCTCGTATTGCTCAAAACCATGCATACTGGCTTTTTGTACCAACCACAAAAACTGTTCGCTCTGCAAAACCTCATCGGCGGGCTGAAGCTTTTTTTGACGCACCAAATGATTGAGGGCTGTTTTGGGTTCAATGGTCAGGCAATAGGCCGAAAGGTGCTGCACGCCAAGCTTGAAAACGGCTTGCAAACTTGCATCCCAAGCCGCTAAAGATTGTCCGGGGAGGCCATAGATGAGGTCAACGCTAATGTTGTCAAAGCCACATTGCTGGGCAAGTTGTATGCCTGCTAATCCGTCATTGACGTGGTGTGCTCTGTTCATCCAAAGTAAATCTTCATCAGAAAAAGTCTGTAGGCCAATGCTCAGTCTATTGATGCCGAGTCCTTTCCAGTACAATAAATTGGCTTCATTGATGTCTTCGGGATTCACCTCAAAAGTAATTTCACAATCCGGAGCCGTTGGATAGTGCGCATGGATTGTATTGAATATAAGATCCAGCTCTGAGAAATTCAGAATACTCGGCGTGCCACCGCCAAAATAAATGGTCTGAATGGGTAAGTCGAGTTCTGTTGCGCGCAAAGCCAATTCGCTGGCGATGGCTTGTACTAAACTTGTGCGGTAATTTTCAAATGTCGTAGAAAAATGAAAATCGCAATAAGTGCAGCGCTTGCGACAAAACGGGATGTGCAAGTAAAGCCCACTCATCGAAAGACTCCTTACTGCTTAACGAATTTCTTCTTCACCACCTGACCACTTGCATCAGTGAGCTGCAACAAATAAGTGCCGGCACTTAGCCCTTGTATGTCGAGGGTTGTGGCACTAGCCTCTTGCTGGAGCGAAAGAAGTTGTTTGCCACAAACATCAAATAACTGAATGTGCATTTGTGCATCGTTGTACCAATTGATGAAAAGCTCAGCACTAGCAGGATTGGGTGCAATTGTCAAATTGAATGCTGCCTCGTCAATGCTGACGTCGTCGATATGGCGCACTACAGCAGCAGAACTATCGCCAAAATCAGCAGATGGCAAAGTATAAATTGTGACGGCATTGTTGTCTGCTAAAGTCAAAGCGCCATCGGTGCCGCCCCACTGAGACGCACCCATGCCATCGCCGTAAAAGTCATAGATCACAAAAGTATAGCACTCAAATGCAGTGAGTGGGATATCGTAATTGTAAGTAGTATTGTTTTGTAGCGGAGTGGTTGGGTCTGTTGGAGCAGGGAAAGCGCCTGTTCCGAAGTTGCCCGAGACAGCCTCATTGCCTTCTGACCAAATAATGGCACCTGCAGCATTGCGCACCTCTAAATAGGTTTCATCGGCGTAGTCATCGGTGACAAGCGTAACTTTCAAGATGTCAATAGTTTCTGGAACCGCTGTTACGGCAAGATTTGCGACAGACTGATTGTTGCTGGCATTTTCATCGAGCGCTTGGTTAGGATTGCTCACTGTAGCGCTAAAAGTGTGGTTGCCCGCAGCAAGTTGAATGAGCGGCAATGAGATTGATTGTGCTTGCCACTGATTGAGTGTCCCCGACCAATTGTATTGTTGCAAGGCGCCGTTGTCTATTTGATAACTGATTTGCGCACTTGTGAGTACTGTAGTACCGACATTCATGAGTGAAACAGAAGGCAAGTAATTGGCGCCACATATAGCCTGAGCAGTGAGTTGGGCTGCAGAAAGTGCTGCGTCAAGCGCCACAACGGTTGTGTTGTTTGGATCAAAGCCGTCGATGAAAGCTGCGCCAGAATTAGAAGGGTCTAGCCAGAACTTGAGTTGGTTGGTGCTGTTGCTTCCTGCGGGCTCCCAAGAATTGGCCACACGACCATAGTAGTCGGGTGCACTTAAATTCTGACAAGATGCGCCGCCGCCCCACAACTGACCAATAATACGGTGATTTTGATCAAATAAAGGTGAGCCAGAAGAGCCTCCTTCGGTGGTGGTATTTCGGTCCCATTCTACAGTCCAAGTTGAATTCGCTTCAGAGGACCCCATGCCTTGAGAGATCGATGGCGCTGCATCGTCAAAAGAGATTTTCTTGATGTCGCCGGAAGGATGGTGGATACTCACGCTCGATGTTGGGATATTACCGGAGTTGTCCCAGCCAGAAAAATATGGATTGTAATCTAGTGGAACCGTACCGTTCACCAAACCGCCGGTAATTTCTACCAAACAGAAATCGGAAGGGGTGCGGCGAGCACGCAATACAGCACCACTCAAAGATTGAAAGGTTGGTGAAGCACCTGGATTAGGACAATCTATAGCTTGCCAATTGAAACGAAAAACCCAAGTAGCTGGATTGCTGTAGCAATGGTTGGCGGTGAGTACGTAAGGTTTGCCGTCGTTTTGAGTGTTGTTGACGAGCGCGCCTGAACAGAAGCCGCTGCTTCCCGAAACTAACATAACAGCGCTGTTGCGTTGAGGTGTCCACGGCATACCATCTGGGCAATTGACGTTCATGTTGCAAGAACCTGAGCTGCCAAACGCTTTTTCAAGGAATTCATTCGCCGTGCGGTAACCATGGGTCACTGTTGCCAATTGAACAAAACCTTGATTGTTTTTTGGTGCAACATAATATTCAATAATGGCTTCATCTCCTGGGATCAGTTCAGTACCGAGTTGACCATCGTAGATGTGTTCTTGCGTGAAAGCACCAAGGATAAAATCTTTGGCTGCATTGTAAACAAATAATTTATTGCCGTTTGGAATACTGGTTTGCTCAAATGTGAGATTGACAGTGAGCGCACCTTCACACTTGACTTTTGCCAACCACAAGCGCGCGCCATTTGGTAAATCAAACCAAGAACCAGCATTGGTGGTGTTCAAATTAGTGTAGTTGTTGAAACCAAAGCGCCATGGAGCGGTACCTTGTTCATCAACGACTGCATCTTCAGCTGCTAGGGCTTGTAAATCAGGCTGCGCATAAACCCATTGTTGGATCACTTTGTCATTTAAAACCATCTTGCTTGAGGTAGGAACACCTCCATTGCCTTGAATTTGGGCAAACAAAGAACTGCTTAAAAGCAGAAGCGAAAGGGTATAAAGTGTTTTCATGGAGAGGTCATTACATGGTTAGGTATGCCGAAAATAGTGATTTTTGCGCCAAGTCAGGCGGAGTCAAGACGAAAAAAGTAGCCAACAAGTTGTATCTTTGCTTCATGTCGAAGCCATTTGTTGTGGGTATTTGTGGAGGAAGCGGTGCGGGTAAAACCACCCTTCTCAAACGTTTATCCGAAACTTTTCAGAATGCAAGCACTGCTGTATTCTCCATGGACAACTATTATTTGCCCATTGACCAACAAACCAAAGACGCCAACGGCATTGTCAATTTTGATCTCCCCACTGCGCTAGACCACCAAAAATTAAGCGCCGATCTTCAAATACTGATTTCAGGGCAACCAATTGAAGTTCGCGAGTATTTTTTCAATGTGCAAGGGAGCAAGAGCGTGCTTTTAACCATCCAACCAAGCGACCTCATCATTGTTGAAGGCTTGTTTACGCTGCACTACCCTAACGTGTTCTCACAACTCGACTTCAGTATTTTTGTCGATGTAGATCATGCCACCCAACTAGACCGCCGCATCTACCGCGACCAAGAAACCCGCGGCTACAAGCGCTCAGAAATCATCTACCAATGGGAAAACCACGTCTTGCCCTGCTATGAGCAATTTATTGAGCCCTACAGAAATAACGCGCACTTTGTCTTCTGCAATGATCACCGCGCCGATCGTGATTTCTTGCGTTTAAGCGAACAACTGCGTACCTTGGTACCAGATCGCTTTTTGTAATGCAAACTATTCTTCCCTTCTTGCGCACCTGGAAATTCAGCCTTTTAGGCTTAATTTTTCTTGTTTTGGGGCTATCCTTTTATTTCTCTAATCAAGAGAGACAGTTCTCTGTTCCAGACATCCAAGCACAATTTACCGAACTTGAAAAAGAAAGTAAAAGCTTTGCCCAATTGCTTTTAAAAAATATAGAAGCGGGGAAAGCATTGCCAAAATCCAAAACCCTCAACTACCATTTATACGATAAAGACGTGCTTTTTGGCTGGAGCAGCAACCAATTGCCAGTTGGCCGCTACAAAACAGATCTATTTCCTGCGAGCGGTATTGTCAAACTCAATAACGGATATTATTACAACCAGACCTACCAACAAAATGAGGTCACATGTTGTGTGAGCTTTTGCCTGCTCAAAGCTTATGAATTCAGCAATTCATATTTAAATGCTGCCAACCCCGGTTTTTGGAAACAGCCTTTTGCCATTAGCCTCAACGGGAAAAGTAAAAATGCCATCAAGGATAGCGCACAAAACATCATTTTCTATGCCAGCCCCTTGCCTGTAGAAACACTTCCTGCTAGTAGCAATTGGGGGCCTTTTTTCTTGCTGATTGCCCTGTTTTTGATTTGCTATCAGCTGCAATCCATTCTCGAAAAAAGTTGGTGGGGAAGCTTATTGCTTTTATTAGGCCTTCTGGTGCTGCGCGTAGTGATGTACGAGCTAACCTGGCCTGCAGAGTGGCAAGCAAGCGATTGGTTTTCTGCCGGATTTTTTGCTTACAACGAATGGTACCCAGACTTTTTTGCCTACGCCATTAATGGCCTTTTCTTGATGTTTGGCTTTCGAATTGTGCTGTCTTTGCTCCGTTCAGTTGAGCGCTGGTGGGCCAATGCCCTAGCGCTTTTCTTGCCTTTACTGCTCTGGCTTTTGATCCTGCATTTACTAGAAATCATTATTGCGCACTCCAATATTCCCTTGAGTTTTGAGCATCTGTTTGACTTGCGCTTGAGCTCCTATTTCTTTTTCGCTCTATTAGGGTTTTTCCTGTACAGCTTTCAAAAAACGGTATTTCTTTCGCTTTATCTCAATAAAGAAGAACGATGGTTTAAGAACCCGGTCCGTAAAATAGGCCTTGTTGTGCTCCCGTTTGTGCTGTTGTTTTTGCAGGACCAAAACTGGATCAATATTTTACCGCTTTTGGTCATACTGATCCATCTTGTTTTTGAACGCAAGACAAAGACTTCTTGGCAGCAACTGAGCAGTCAATTATTGATCCTGACCATTAACGCGGCCATTATTACCTTTTATTTACAATCTCTTCAAGTACAAAAAGACCTTGAAAACCGGAAGCTTTTTGGCCAACAACTCGCCATTGAACGCAATATCAATTTAGAATTGGCCTACGCGCAAGTAGCGCCAAATTTGAGCGAAGAAAACTGGCTACAAACTTCTTTTGATTCACTCCGAAAGCAATTTTCGAAAGTCGGTTTTGAGCACACCCTCACCCAGAAATTTTTCACGGGGGTTTGGGACGGTTTTGACATCCAAGCGGATTTATATGATACGACCGACCAGCCCTGCTTTGGTACAGATACCCTGAAGCTCAAAAGACTCAAAACACTTGTAAAACAACACGGGCAGGCCTCTGATATTCAAGATGGCTTGTTTTTCATGCCCCACGAAGAAGAGGGGCTCAGTTATGTCATTCTGCTGCAACTACAGGCAGAAAAATCATTGGCTATCACTTTGGTTTCTAAAAGAATTCCTGAAGAAATTGGTTTTCCGAGGTTACTTATTTCTGACCAAGCCGGTATTTCAAATAGCCTTGAAGGCTATGCCATCGGAAAATATGCCGAGGGAAGGCTCATCCATCAAACGGGCGCATTCAATTACCCGAACTTGCTTTCCTCATTTCGCAACCGAGAGGCCCAGCAAGACCATTTTGAATTGGCTGGCTACACGCATGTCATGGTTCAAAAGCATGCCGGCTCTGCTATTATCATTTCGTCTGTGACAAATAGTTGGTTTACGAATGTCACTAGTTTTGCTTTTATGTTTGTTTTTTGGGGCGTCTTGCTGCTCTCCAATCAGCTGTTTAAAACCTTATTTCAGAATAAAACGGCGAACTGGTCCCTGTCTTTTAAAGTGCAACTAGCCTTTTTACTGATCCTAGCGCTTTCCTTATTCTTATATGGTTTAGGAAGCTCTATTTTTATTGGCCGACAATTTGACAATTACGCACAAGAAGCGCTGCGCGAAAAGCTCGCCGCTGTTCAAGCCGAATTGAAGTCGCAAACAGCAACGCTAGACACGCTAGATATCAATGCTGTTGGCAAGCCGTTAGAAAGCAAGTTGGCTAAGCTCTCTACAGTCTTTAAAACGGATCTTTTTGTATTTGACAGCGATGGTTTTCTCATCGCCTCTTCTCGACCCAAACTTTTTGCCTATGGCTTAATTGGCGAACACATGAACGCCCAAGCGATGGATGCCCTGCTCGGCAAAAACCAAAGTTATTTTTCGCATCAAGATCAAATTGGTAAACTCAACTACCGCAGTGCTTATCTGCCCATTACCAATGAAGCGCTCAAACAAATCGGATTCATCAACCTGCAGCTTTTTGGTCAGCAAGAAGCCTATGAACAACAAATCGAGAGTTTTTTCAAGGCGGCCATTAATGTCTTTGTATTGCTGCTCGCTATTTCTGTTTTCATTGCCTTGGTTGTGAGCAATTGGCTCATTGGGCCCTTGCAAGTTGTGGCTCGGTCTGTGCGCAATTTGGAGCTCGGTAAAAACAATCAAAAAATCAGTTACCAAAACGACGACGAAATTGGTGCGCTCGTGAAAGCTTACAATGAAAAATTGGCAGAACTCGAACAGGCCGCCCAACAAATTGCGCGCAGTGAACGCGAAAGCGCGTGGCGCGACCTCGCCCAACAAATTGCACATGAGATCAAGAATCCCTTGACCCCCATGAAACTCAATATCCAGCATTTATTGCGCAAAATGGAAGCCGAAGACGCCAACGCCAAAGACCTTGCTCAAAAATCCTTGCCTTCGCTCATCGAACAAATCGATGCATTGGCCAGAATGGCGAACGAATTTGCGCGCTTTGCCAAGCTGCCCGAACCAAATTTTGAGAGGCTTGAGCTCAATGGGTTTTTAGACCAAGCTACCACCCTTTTTGACGAAGACCAGACAAAAATTCATTTTCAGCCCAACAATACATTACTTTGGGTGAGTGCCGACAAAGACATGCTCAATCAGGTCTTCCACAATTTGCTGCTCAATGCCAAACAAGCCACCGACAATACACCTGAGGCCCAAATTAGTGTAAAAGCCAGTGTTGAAGAAGCCAGCGTTGAAATCGCTATTCAAGACAATGGAATTGGTATAGACGCCGAACAACAAGCGCGCATCTTTACTCCCTATTTCACCACCAAATCTTCGGGGTCAGGCATTGGCTTGAGTGTAGTGCGCCAAATCATCGAAAAACACAACGGCAGCATTCGTTTTGAAAGTATTCCCAACAAGGGCACTACTTTTTACATCCGTTTGAAACTACTTTCTGAACGGTCGTAAGTCGTAAATAAACACTTTATTTTGATGGTACAGCTGATGTGTTAGGTAAGGCTTTATCAAAGGATTAGCGGTATCGGCCTGCAGCAACAACAATTTGGAAGCGCCCATGCCAATCCAGCGACGGATCATCGCAGAGTTGCTGATATAACTCCTATAACCATATCCACTAAAACCAACACGATCAATTGTACTAAGGTGCACATTTGGATAGGGGTCTGAAAAACAAAAAACGGTGTCTGAGGATTTAATCACACGTTGAATTTCAGTGCTTTGTTCTTGTATTTGCTGCAGCCCCTCTTGGTGATTGAAATAAAACCAGCTCCAAATATCTTTGAGTATTTTTGAAGTTAAAAAAGTTTCCTTGACGATGCTATTTTGATTTCCAGCGGCCACTTGGGTAAACGAAACTGTATTTAAAAAGATGTATGTGAGCCCGGTAGCCAAAATCCACTTGCCAATGCTTTGAGTTTGTAAATAGGTCCTGGCGTTTTGAAAAATCAGTGCAACTATTGTCAACGGAAAGAAGAGGACCTCAATAAAATAGTAATCGTGTACTTCAAAAACCCAAAACCAAAGAATAAAATAGGCCGCCAAACCAACGAACGCCACAGGAATCCAATAGCGAAAAAAGAGTGAGATTTTCCCTTTGATTGCAAATGCGCCTATTACCAATAATAGACCCACGAATAAGATTGGGTGCATTACTTCTTTGAGGTGTTCCTGGCAAATTAAACGAATAATTCGCCAACGATCGACTGCGTCTACTTCCCAAATAGGGCGAATAGTAGTAGAAAAAATATGCGCGTGGTGCTTGTTGTTATAGGCAATAGCGTAGCGGTACCACCAAAATGTCAAAACGAGCACCAAAAATAAAGCCAAATAGCCCATCCAAGTGCGGCGATCTTGCCAATGTGCGCGGTTTGGTTGGTGCAAACTATAAAAGAAAAACGCCCCTACATAAGAAAGTACTGCAACTAGGGCCGTGATTTTTATTAGAATGGCAATTGCTAAAAAGAAAGTAAAAACCAACCAATAGCTTAACTTGCGGGTTTGAACATAGCGATAAAAATAACTTGCACTCAGCAAAAGGCTGGCAAATGAAAAAACATCTGGCAGCAGGGTATCTGCATAATAAATAAGCACCGGAGAACTGAATATGATGCCACTAAAAATAATGGTGATCCTTTCAGAATTAAAATACCAAAGCAAGACCTTTCTAAATGAAATGAGTGCCGCAAACAGGTAGCCTAAACTGAACAATTTGGCTATCCAAAGATGAAACCCTACCAAGCGCCAAATTTGCCCAACCACATAATAAATAATGGGAAATTCAGCAGCGGCTTCTTGCCGTCCAAAGTTAGAAATCGAATGCGTTTTAGGCTGCAACAAATTGCCGCCTTTCATGAATTGCATGGCTTGCGACAGCGAATCAGCCTTGCGACACTCATGAATAGGCTGAATCGGATCGAGAAAATGCTGCCAATATCCATACAGAAAACTCAATAAAAGAAGTAGGCCAAACAGGCGCCATTTGAGGTCTATGTGTGCTAAAATTCGTTTCATTACTCGAGGTAAAGATACAGAAGCTTTGATTAGTTTTCGACTTTTTGACTTATCTTTCGACTGCTTAAATTACTATGCTTTTTAACTCCATCGAATTCCTGTTTTTTCTTCCTGTGGTGGTGGCACTCTTCTACTTGTTGCCGCAACGCTTTCGATGGCTGCTCATTTTTGCAAGCAGTTGTTACTTCTATATGGCATTTATCCCCAAATATATTTTGGTGCTTTTTGCCATCATCTTGATAGACTACTCTGCTGCCATTTGGATGGAAAAACTTGAAGGAAAACCGAGAAAAAGACTGCTCTTACTCAGTTTGACCGCAAATATTGGCATACTTGCTTTCTTCAAGTATTTTGGTTTTGCCAACCAAACACTCATTGACTTTTTTGCCTTGTTCGGAAAAGAATTCAAAAACTACGATCTCGGTATCATTCTCCCGATTGGTCTTTCTTTTCACACTTTTCAATCCATGAGCTACACAATTGAGGTCTATCGAGGGCAGCAAAAAGCTGAAAAACATTTAGGCTATTTTGCGAATTATGTCTTGTTTTTTCCACAAATGGTCGCGGGGCCAATAGAACGTTATGCCACCTTAGGAGAAGAATTGCGCAAAGAACAACGACTCCAATTTGAAAACATCAGCGCTGGCTTTCGTTTGCTCTTGCTCGGTTTTGTCATCAAAATGGTGGTGGCAGATCAGCTAGCACCCTTTGTCAATGAAATCTATGCTGCGCCTAGCAACTATGCTCCGTTACAAATTGCACTCGCGCTTGTCTTTTTTTCATTTCAAATCTATGCTGACTTCTTTGGCTATTCGCTCATTGCACAAGGCAGTGCGCGTTTGCTCGGAATTCACATTATGGATAATTTCAAAACGCCCTATTTTGCAGCTAGCATCGGGGAGTTCTGGCGCCGTTGGCATATTTCTTTGAGTACTTGGTTCAGAGATTACCTGTACATTCCCCTCGGCGGAAACCGTGTGGGTAAATGGCGCTGGGTATTCAATACGCTCGTCGTTTTTGGCGTCAGCGGCTTATGGCATGGCGCCAGCTGGACCTTCCTGGTTTGGGGGCTGTTACATGGCCTTTTCCTCATCTTAGAAAAACCACTGAAGCCATTCGCCAATATCATCAGTACTTTTATTTTAGTCACCTTAGCTTGGGTATTCTTTAGGGCGCCAGACTTCACAAGCGCAATTGAAATTTTAAAAGGTCTTTTTATAGCACAATCTGAAGGGCCAAAATGGATGGATATCTGGACCCCACTCAGCGCACTAGGGCTCTTACTCCTGCTAGACTTCGCTTACCGCAAACAAAGATTTGATGTGCTACTCAATCGTTTGCCATTAGTTGGGCGTTGGAGCTTATACTTTGTGTTGATTTTTGCACTTATGGCTTTCTCAGGAACTCAAAAATTTACCTTTATTTATTTTCAGTTCTGATGGTCAAAAAACTTTTCATCCGGTTTTTGGTGCTCTCGGCAGGGCTTGTCGTTATGAATAATGTCTATCGCTTTTTCTTTTATGAAAACGACCTCCGAAAACATAGCCCTGAAATGCTAGAAGTGTGGAAACAACAACGCAAGTCAGATGTACTCTATTTTGCGGAATCATCTAACATGAATGTCCGCGATACAGATGTCGTTAAAAAATCGATTTCAGAACTCACCGATGATTTATTACCACACTTACACTTCAAAATTGGTGCAGTGAATAAGCCTGCTACCCACGCCGGTATTTACAAAGAATGGATCAAAAATATGCGTGCACCATTTCCAAAAGCTGTTATCGTAACCATGAACCTGAGGTCTTTTGGCGCTGATTGGCGGCATTCAGAATTAGAAAGTGTGCTGCAAGCTGGAGTGGTAATGCTCAAGCCCTATCCAGTATTGGCAAATCGGTTTTTGCTCGCACTGAATGCTTTTGACAACAAAACGCCAGAACAGCGTGAGCAAGAAATGCTCAGAGAATGGGAAGAAGTCAAATTCGACTTTCCATTTAAAGTTCCTCACAGCACCGTTCGGCTCTGGGACAACGCAATAGCCAACGGTGGTTTTCTACTCCCAGACGGCTCCTGGGACATGGAAAAAATTGCTTTGGCGTGTCATTACGTCAAGTCTTATGCCTTTCAAATTAAGCCAGACAACCCGCGCCTGAATGATTTTGATGAAATAGTTGCTTTTTGTCAGCAACACAAAATAAAGCTGATTTTCAATTTATTAGCTGAAAACACAGAATATGCCCAACATTACGTAGGCAAAGAACTCGTGCAAATCATGCGCTACAACCGCAATTTGTTGGTACGCCGATATAGCAAAAAGCACGGCGTAACAGTAGTAGACAATCTAGAGCTTTTAGAAGGGCTTGATTTCAGCGACCAAAACTGGACCACCGAACACTACGGCTACAACGGAAGACTGCAAATTGCCAAACAGCTCGCTAAATCACTCCATTAATCAAATTGAATCCGAAAAGGGAAGATGAACTCAGACACTACACTTTGACCATTTTCTTCTTTTGCCGGCGACCAATTGGGCATGGAGCGCAGTGCAGTGTTTAGGCCATTCTTCAAAATTTCTAGTTCTTTATCGCTAAACTTTAAAAAGGACACATCCCTAACTTTACCCTTTGCGTCTATAAGTATGCGAATGTAAATTTTACCCTCTATACCCAACTCCTTGAGGTAAGACCATTCCATGCTATTTGCAATTTTGTAGTCAATATACTTCATCAAGTCATCAATTGAAATACCAAAAGAAGCTTGCATAGTAGGGAAATTAACGATGCTGTCTCGAATGGTTTTCGGCAGGGGGTCTGGTGGGCCTACACATGTAATCACAGGGTCCGAAATATAACCAGGAGGGTCAATCGGGTAAGGATCAGGCAGAAAACCCGGGCCAGGATCAGGTGGGATGATTACTGGTAATATTTTCGTTTGAGCGATAGGAACATTATTTGAAGTTGTTTGCTTTGGCGTACCTTCTTTACTAGCCGTTATAGATTTTTTCTGTAACTGGCATTTAGGTGGTTTTGACGCTTCTTCACAAGCAAAAAGAAATGCGATTGCAACTAAAAACACGTAGCTATTCTTGATCACTTTAAATCGTTTACAACAAAGAACGCACAAACAATTGATTCCTTACCTTTGTTAGACTAAAAAAACCAAATGCAACGCTACTGTCTCGATCCTTGGAAACGCACCCGCGTCACCACCAAAGAAGTTCAAATTGGAACCTTACGCTTGGGCGGGGAGAACCCTATTCGGGTGCAGTCCATGACCACCACCGACACCATGGACACCGAAGGTTCGGTTGCACAATCTATCCGCATGATCGACGCCGGCTGTGAACTTGTTCGCCTGACCGCGCCGAGCAAAAACGAAGCGGAGAATCTACAAAAAATCAAAGAGGCACTTGTAGAAAAGGGCTACAACACGCCCCTAGTTGCCGATATCCACTTCACGCCAAATGCCGCTGAAATTGCTGCCAAAATTGTCGAAAAAGTGCGCGTCAATCCGGGCAACTACGCCGACAAAAAGAAATTCGAAGAAATCGATTACACCGATGACAGCTACCAAGCAGAGCTAGACCGCATCGAAGAAAAATTCACTCCGCTCGTGCTGCTTTGCAAAGCAAACGGCACCGCCATGCGCATCGGCACCAACCACGGGTCGCTTTCTGACCGCATCCTGAGCCGTTATGGCGACACCCCTGAAGGCATGGTAGAGTCTGCTTTCGAATTCATCCGTATTTGTGAAAAACACGATTTCGACCAACTCGTGATCTCCATGAAGGCGAGCAATACGCTGGTCATGGTTCAGGCTTATCGCTTACTCATGGCTAAAATGCTCGAAAATGGTGTTGTTTACCCATTGCATCTTGGTGTAACCGAAGCTGGCGACGGTGAAGATGGCCGCATCAAGTCTGCGGTCGGCATTGGCGCACTTTTAGAAGACGGCTTGGGTGATACCATCCGTGTTTCGCTCACCGAAGCACCAGAAGCCGAAATCCCTGTAGCGCAGAAACTGATTGCCAAATACGATGCATACAACTCATTTGATTTTGAGAGCCCTCAAAATGAACTCAGCTATTCACCCTACTTTTACAACAAAAGAGAAAGCAATGCCTTTCATAATATTGGAGGCAAAAATGCACCAATCGTCTTAGCCGACCTTTCTGATATTGAAGAGATCAAGCCTGCTCATTTCTTTGGGTTTGGCTACCAATACAGCATTCCGCTCGACAAATGGAATATCCAAGACCAAGCGGCAGATTACGTCTATATCGGCAGCAATGAAATCGAATTTGAGGTGCCCGGCACACTTGGCATCATCCTAGATTTTGAACTATGGAATGCAAAATATAGCGATAAGTCAGGGTATTATCCCTTGGTTTTAAAAGAGGAATTACAAGACCTTTCTTCCGAACAAATTTGCTTTTTACCCCTTGAGGCAGAAGATGAGCTTCCAAAAGAATTGAGCGCTCACCCCAATGCTGTCATTATTCTCAATACGGCATTCGACAACAAAACGCAGCTCTATCGCAAATTCTTTCTTGAGCTACAAGAGAACGGTTTGCAAAACCCTGTCATCCTCTCTTACCAATATGAAACTGCGGAGCTTGAAACCTTTCAACTTTTTGCCGGTTCTGATGCGGGTGCATTGCTTATAGATGGTTTTGGTGACGGCATTTGGCTCAATGCCGACCTTGGGGCGCAATACATCAATTCTACTTCTTTTGGCATCTTGCAGGCAACGCGTACGCGCATCTCCAAAACAGAGTATATTTCTTGCCCTTCTTGCGGCCGAACACTTTTTGACCTCCAAGAAACAACCGCAAAAATTCGCCAACGCACTGCACACCTCAAAGGCCTCAAAATCGGAATTATGGGTTGTATTGTGAACGGACCTGGCGAAATGGCCGATGCCGACTACGGATATGTAGGTACTGGGCCCGGCAAAATCAATTTGTACAAAGAAAAAACGATTGTCAAGCGCAATATTGAAGAGCAACAAGCTGTGGAGGCACTTGTAGACCTGATCAAAGAGTACGGCGATTGGCAAGAGCCGAAAATCTAAAAAGCGGGTGGGCAGTTGAGCTCCATCCATTCATTAGAATGCGGATGATAAAACCCCAGTTTGGCTGCGTGCAAATACAAGCGATCTGCTTTTTGGCCATATAAATCGTCACCCTTCATTGGGCAATTCAACCCCAAATGGTGTGCAGCATGTACCCGAAGCTGATGCGTTCTGCCAGTGTGGGGAAACAAAGCAATCCTTGTTTCATTATCTTGAATGGCAAGCACCTTGTACGATGTATGCGCATAACTGCCATGTTCATAACAAACCAACTGCCTTGGGCGGTCATCTAGGTCAACGCGCAAGGGTAATTTGATCTCTCCCTGCTGAGCAGCCGGCACACCAACCAATACCGCGACGTATTCTTTTTGAACCTTTCTCAAGACAAACTGACGCTGCAAGCGCTGGTGCATCAGTTTAGACTTTGCGGCAAGCATGATGCCAGACGTAGACATATCCAAGCGGTGTACAAGGAGAGGGCCATCGGCGTTCGGATATTTTTTCTTCAAGTCATCTAAGGAATTCGGCATCGGGTTTTTACCGGGTACCGACAAATATTCCGGTGCTTTGTTGATCGCGACAATCCACTCATCTTCAAAAATAACCTCTAGCGGCTGCGCCGGATGAATCGCCGTAATTGGATTTTCATCTACATGAAGCCCCTTGAGCATGTGGCCTAAAATTGGTTCACACTTGCTTTTACAGGAAGGATAAAAATGACCGTGGATGCGCACTTCTGAATCGGGCGCCATTCCCCACCAAAACTCAGCCATGCAGATGGGCTTGTAGGCATTTTCATATGCATATTGCAATAACTTTGGCGCAGCGCATTCACCCGCACCTGCTGGAGGAGAATCGACAAATAAATTCAAGACATTGTCCGTCTGGCCGGCAGCGTTTAAAAACGTGTAACGCTCAAAAATACGGCGTTGCAAATCGGCAGAATGAGCCGCACGGCGCGCTTTTAAGTCGTCTATTTTGTGTTGGTATTCAAAAGCGGTCTGTTGTATTTCTTGAATAGCGGTTTGCGCTTCGCGCTTGAGTGCTTTGAGTTCCCGACTTTCCTGCATACTTTCAAAACGCAAGGTTTCTAAGTCTTTTAAAAAATCTAAATCTGACTCAATTATTGTTTTTCTTTTCTCGTCACGAAGCGCTTTGGCTCTTTTATTTTGTTGTTGGAACGCCTGGATTCTTGAAGCCCATTGCTGTTTTATATTCAATTCTTCGTCCTTCAGTCTTTTTAATTCCTGTGAATTTTCTAAGTCTTCGAGTTGCAGCGTCAGTTGATGGATTTCTTGCTCTTCGCGGCGAAAAAACCCTTGGGTTTCCAGTAAGTCGAAAACGGGGGGTACGAATCCTTCATGCGCATTTGAATTGCCCAGTTTGCCCGAAAATGCAGCCAAATAGCCTAATTCACCTGAAGTACTTTGAACGACTAATACACCGAACATTTTGCCAATTGCGCCTAAACGCTCTTGGCGATCCAAACCAAAATCATGACCAAAATCTGCAGTTGCCAGAAGCTCCTGCAAGAGCGCTGCCGCTTGTTTGGCCAGAGGGTGAGCCTCGTAGTAAAATGGAAAGGTAAAACGTTCAGGAAGCACATGCGTTTGAAATTCCTGAGAGAAGGGGATAAACATAAAACAAAGGTCAAAAAAAAACGCCCTCGTTGGAGGGCGTTTCTCATTTCTTTAGAAGAAAATTATTTGATCACAACATTTTTAGTTGTTGTAAGACCTTCTACTGTAACAGAAACGATGTAGCTTCCTTTTGCAACATTTTCAGTTGAGAAAGAAACAACTTGTGTTCCGTTAAGGTTAGTCATGTTTTTAGCAGCAATAACGCGACCTTGAAGATCCATTAAAGAAACTGCGTAATCGTTGTTTGTAGCTTCGAAAGAAACGTTTACTTCAGAAGATGCAGGGTTAGGGTATACATTCATTGCGATTGTAGCCAACTCATCCATTCCAAGAGCACCTGTTTTGAAAGCACGTGTGTCAGAAGAAGCAAAAGAAGCACCTGAAGCGATTGTAGTACCGTTAGCATCTACTAAAGAGTATGCACCGTTACCGTAAGAACAGCAGATACCATCACCGTAAGAGTCAAGGATTTCGAAAGTGTAACATTGGCTAGGGTTCAAGGTAACCAATTGTGGAGCTTGTACAGTTTGACCAGCAGCACCTGTTGTCATGTCTGCCCAGTTACCACCACCTTGTGCTACAGTTGCGCCAGTGCTGTTTTTGATTGTCCAAGAAGTTTCAGAAGCGTAGTAGTCTGTAGTAATGTTTACAGTTACATACTGAGAAACAGCATTTGAAGCAGCAGCAACAGTACTGTTCATAGAATTGTTTGCAGCTGAAGCATCACCAGCAGTTGTAACTGTACAAACAAGTGCACCACCTGTAAAGTTAGCGATTGGCGAACAAACAACGTTTGCAACACCATAAGTAGCTAAGCTACCGCTGTAAGTACCTGTAGAAACTGTAGTACCACCTTGTGTAATGGTTACAGTTGCTGAAGTAAGTGCAGATGTTCCGTTGTTTTGAATGTTAACGGATGGGGTGTAAGCACCTTCACAATGTACAGCAGCACCAGTGTAGTTCAAAGCAGCAACGTCTGCAGGAGCAGATGCTGGTGGAGGACAAGCACTTACAGTAGCGTACAATTCTGTAGCATCCATTTGACCAACTTCTTCGATGATGCGGTTAGGGCAAATACGGTAGATTGTTGGGAAGTATGCGATGTTGTAATCGTTGTTGATTTGGTTAGCACTAGCAGATGCTGGGTTAGCCATTGGGAATTGGATTTGGTTACCTGCAGCAGGCTCAATCCAGTTACCGATAGAACCAGAACCGTCTAACATTGTTGCGTCAGCAGTTGTTCCGTCACCTTCGATCCAGATCACCATAACGTCGTCAGTAGTGGAAGCAGATACACCAGCAGCGCCAGCAGGGCCGTGTGTTGCATAAACATCTTCTAGAGCACCAGAAAGGTGGTAGTTCCAGCATGGACCACACCAAGTTGCAGATACATCTAAGAATACGGTGTATCCTTGGTCTAGGTAGTCATAAAGGGTATAAGACCCGTTATTAGTTGTTCCTGCAGTTGCCAACCAAGACTGGTAAGCAGTAACAGTGAAGTTTGGAGCAACGCTACCTGGGGCTAGCTGCGCATTCGCACTAACACCTGCAAGTAACATAGCAGCTGAGAATAATAGTTTTTTCATGCGTTAAATTTTAAGTTTGCGTAAATATAAAGAATTTCCGGTGAAGGAAAAAAACAATGCAATAAAATCGTAAAAGGAGGATTATTTTTTCTTGAGTTGCTCTTTGATGAAGAGCTCAATTGCACCAACCATTGAAGGTGCTTTTGGATGTGGCGCATGGACGTCTAGGCGCAAGTTGTTCTTCAAGACGGCATTGGCAGTTGTAGGCCCAAACGCAGCAATAGCTGTGGTGTTCTGCTTGAAGTCAGGGAAGTTCTTGAATAAAGATTCGATACCGCCCGGACTAAAAAACACTAACATATCGTAATAAACGTCTTCTAAATCGGAGAGGTCGGCAGCAACTGTTCTGTATAAAATCGCTTTTGAAAAAGGAATGTTATATTTTTCAAGCGTTAATGGAATGTTGTCACGTAAGATATCGGTACAAGGCAATAAGAATTTTTCGCCTTTTTGTTTTTTCATGAGTTCGGCCAACTCGTCAATCGTTTGCTTGCCAAAAAATATTTTGCGCTTGCGATAAGTGACATATTTCTGTAAGTAAAGTGCGACCGCTTCCGTGATACAAAAATATTTCATGGTGTCTGGCACTTCAAAACGAACGGCTTCGGCCATTCTAAAGAAATGATCTACAGCAACTTTAGAAGTGAGGATAACAGCGGTGTGTGTTGAGATATCGACTTTCTGCGTGCGGAAGTCTTTGGGGTCAACGCCCTCCACTTTGATAAACGGACGAAAATCAATTTTGAGCTTGTATTTTTCAGCTAAATCGAAATAAGGTGATTTATCTCCTTCTGGTTTCGGCTGGGAAACTAAAATGGTCTTAATAGCCAAAGTTGTCGTTTTAATTAAATGTATTCGCCCGAAAGCCAACGCCATACAAACAGGATGGGGAGGATTTCCAAGGCGCAAAGGTACAAAATTAAATAATACCATTCCAAATTTGCTTGAAGACAGGCTCTCCAAGCCTTGATCAAGCGCCAAACATAGCCAGACAAACCCACTATTATAAACGCTTGTTGGAGCAAACTATTTGCTTGGCCGTATATCAACCACAAAAAAGAAAGGCCCAAATAAACAAGCCCCACAAAAGACCAAACCTGTTTATTGATTTCGGCAATATGGCTCACGAGTTTCCAATTGTCAGTGACAAACAAGGCCAAGCGGAAATTGAGCAACTGAAAAATTAAAAAGAAGCAGACGAACGCAAATGCCAAGCCAAGGGCATCGAGCCGTTCAAAATAAGTTAATAGAAAAAGATAAGTGCTGAGCGAAAAGGAGACAAAAGCATTGCCTAAAAATAAGGATTGCGTTTCGGGCCTGATCTTCTCGTCGTCAAAACCAAAGCTTTCCATTTTACTGAGTTTCCAAAAGCGTTTCCAGGATAAAGTCAAGGCGTCTGGGGTGCTGATTCGCGCATACGCAATGAAGGTCAAAGAAAGCAGGGACACAAATAGCAAATAGCTATTCATCTGGGAGGCTCTTTCTATGAGTTCGAATCTTGGCACTGAATGAATTTTGACTACAAAAATAATTCAAATTTGCATGCTACAGCTGCACAGAATATTACGTACTTTTGTCGCTCAAATCAACCATCATGAAAACCGATTTATACCAGCACCCAGACTACTTCAACATGGACGACCTGCTCTCAGAAGAGCACAAACTAGTTCGCGATGCTGCAAGAGCATGGGTTAAAAAAGAAGTCTCACCGATTATTGATGAGCACTATGAAAAAGCAACTTTCCCAATGCACATTCTTGGTGGGCTCGGAGAAATCGGTGCTTTTGGCCCTTACATTCCTGAAGAATACGGCGGCCCTGGGCTCGACCATATTTCTTACGGGCTCATTATGCAAGAACTCGAGCGCTGTGACTCCGGTCTGCGTTCTACAGCATCTGTACAGTCTTCTTTAGTCATGTACCCTATCTGGAAATACGGATCTGAGGCCCACAAACAAAAATACCTTCCCAAACTTGCCTCTGGCGAAATGATGGGTTGTTTTGGTCTTACTGAGCCCGATTACGGTTCAAACCCTGGTGGCATGATCACCAATTTCAAAGATGCTGGGGACCACGTCATTTTGAATGGTGCCAAAATGTGGATTTCAAATGCCCCATTTGCAGATATCGCTGTTGTTTGGGCCAAAGACGAAACCGGACGCATCTACGGAATCATCGTAGAACGCGGCATGGAAGGCTTCTCAACCCCAGAAATGCACGGTAAACTTTCACTGCGCGCTTCTGCAACCGGTGAACTTATTTTTGACAACGTCAAAGTACCAAAAGAAAATATCCTGCCTGGCCGTTCAGGTCTTGGTGCGCCACTTAGCTGCCTAGACTCCGCACGTTTCGGTATTGCTTGGGGTGCTTTAGGAGCTGCCATGGATTGCTACGACCAAGCTTTGCGTTACTCCAAAGAGCGCACTCAATTCAACGTGCCAATTGGTGCATTTCAGTTGATCCAGAAAAAATTAGCTGAAATGATCACAGAAATTACAAAAGCACAACTGCTTACGCTTCGCTTAGGCCAATTGCGCAACGAAGGCCGTGCTACATCCGCACAAATCTCAATGGCCAAGCGCAACAACGTTGAAATTGCACTCAACATTGCCCGCGAAGCACGTCAAATTCACGGCGGCATGGGTATCACTAGTGAATATTCAATGATGCGCCACATGGCCAACCTTGAGTCTGTAGTGACCTACGAAGGAACCCACGACATTCACTTACTCATTACAGGTATGGATGTAACTGGCATTCCTTCTTTCACAAGAGAAATGCCCAATCTATAAAGATCAAATATCTTCGCTTTCCGAAAGCGCATCTCCTCGCAAGAGGCGGATGCGCTTTCTTGCTTCTGCACCAAATAAACTGGCCTTGTATTCCATCAAAAGCCTTTTGTAAAGCGCCTCTGCTGCGCTTTTATCTAGCAGGCGCAGCTCATTGATTTCGGCCATGCGAAAGAGTGCGTCATCGGCTAAAATGTCTTTTGAGTGTAGCTTAAGCAAGTCTTCATAATAACCCAGCGCGCGCTGCCACTCGCCTCGTTGTTCCATGGCCTGTCCTTTTCTGTACAGAATTTCATCGGCCAAAGCATGGTACGGAAAAGCGCTTTGGATGCTGTCAAACAAAACAAAAGCGGAGTCTAGTTTTTGTTGGGCAATCATGCGGTCTGCATTGGCAAACCAAAGCATCACTTGATAATTACTGTCCAAACCATAGTTGTCGGTGATGAAAACAGAAAGTTGGATGGCGTCATTGGAAATAAAACGCGAAGTGCCTTCTTTCAGGACATCGAGTTGCGACTGCGCAAATTCAAATTCACCATCGTAATAGAATATTTTAGCGTTTTTAAATTTGGCTTCTGCACCAATGGTTTCAAACTTAAAGTCGCTGTCAATTTGCATATAAATCAAAGAGGCTTCCCAAATATCACCGCCGAGCACCTGTACGTCTGCCAACAGCATTTTGGCTTGGGCACGCTGCATATCGGTGAGCCCTGGCATGCGAATGATTTGTTGTAATTCATCTATAGCAACAGATACCTGCTGGGCATAAAAAGCCCTGATTTCTGCAAGTTGCAAAGACACTTGGAAGGTAACGCGGCTCTTGCCCAAACGCGTCAGTGCTTGTTCAAAATCAGTAATACACAACTTGATTTCTTCGGCATTGAAATTTCTAAACTGCGTTACCTGAATAAATCTTGCGTTCAACAACGACAGCTGTGCTTCGTAAAAGTTAGGCTGTTCAGGGCCTAAATCGATGACATACTGAAAACACTTATTTGCTTGATCAAAAACGGCATTTTCGACACAAATTTGCCCGAGCTCCAACACTTCTCTGCCATCGCTTTTGGTGCGCTTATCTAGGGCAATAACTTGGGCTGCAGCGCCTGAGAAATCGCGGCTTTGCACAAACAACCAAATGAGCATTTGATTAAATACAATTGGTGCGCCTGCTTGCTGAACTCGTTGTAAGAGCACTTCTTTGGCCAATAAAAAATCTGGTGCAGTGGCTACGGTGAGGTCCATTCGAGAACCAATTGCTTGCTGAATGGGCTCGAGAATGCCAGGTTGTTGTGCTAAATAATCTAGGTAGGCGCCCAACATAGCGCGCTTGTCGCCAACGATTGCGTAATAATCGGCATACTGGAAATTAAACGGATAGTTCGGACTCATTTTCTGACCTGCATCCAAAGCACGCTTGGCATAATCAAATTTACCTTTTGCCGCAAACGCTTGGTAGATAGAAATGGCCTGACCTGGATTAGGGCCGATATCTCCGAGCAACTCCTCAAATATTTTTTTTGCCTTGGTTGGGTCGTTTTGTTCTTCGTAAAACTGGCCCGCCATTAAGCGTACTTCGTAGTCTTGTTTGTTCAGCGCAATTTGCTTGCGCAGCAATTTCTCTGCGGTTTTGAAATCCTTTTGGGCAAGTAGACATTCGTAATACGGTAAGAAAATGGCTTTGCTCTGATCTAGCGCGTACACTTTTTCAAAATAACCAACGGCTTTGTCTAATTCAGAATTGTTGTAATAATACTGCGCCAATTGCAAGTCGCTAGCTGTTTGAGCATTTGTGTGCCAAGCACCTAGCAGCAAAAAAAGCAGAACAAGGATTTTGCCGCTCATTAGTTGCGCTGTTTTTTGAGAAGCAAAGTTTGTGAAAAAGCCTCTACCGAAGGGTATAAACGCGCATATTCAGAAAAGAATGTTGCTTTTGCACGCAAATAATCCGCGCTCAATTCGGAGAGTTGCTTCACCTTCTGGCGCTCAAAGCGAATATAACTTGCATAACGCTGACGTTCTCCGCGACCATCTTGAATATCTTGATGTAAACGCTTCAACACGGCTTTTTCTTCTTTGATACCGTCTCGTACTTTCATGAATTGCTGCATCATGGGTTTGATGCTTTTTCTCATGAGTTTATACGCATCTAGTTTTTTAGCTAGCGCCATATCGATGGTATCTAGCTGCAGATTTTGCTTGATCCGCAATTCAGTTTGCATCGTTTTAACTTTGATGCTCGAGATGTCTGATAGTCTTGAATCGGGCAGGGTATTTTCGATTTCGAGCAACTTTTCTTGGAGCGCACCGATTTGTTTTAAATAGGATTCTCGCTGTAAATCAGCACAAGAAGTAAACAAAAGGATACCAAAAAAAACAAAAAACCACTTTTTCATAACGTTCAAGACAAATATTGATGGATACCAGCCGTCAGGAGCAATGCCAGCGTAAAGCCTGCATAAATCTCTAAGGGCGTGTGCTTTCTTAGATAAAGTCTGGAGGCCATGGTAAGGCCTGCTGCCAATAACGCTGCAATTAACCACCACAAACTGAAATGATCTTGCGCTCTTGTAAATACAGCTAAAAACCCAACTAAAATACCTGCTCCCGCACCGTGCAGCGAAATTTTAATCCAACGATTGATCACTAAAAAAATACTAGTGACCGCAACGCCAGAAAGTGGTAGCGCGTAAAAATAGCGTGGTAAAGTTCCTGCGCCAGCTTTGTAAACGAGCAGAAAAAACAAGACCAATGAATAGACCAACATGATGATCAATGGCAAACTGCGTTCGCGCTGGCGTTCGATATCAATAGTGCTGATCACTTTGAAGCGGTGCAAGAGGATAAAAGAGACGCCTGGCGCCACCACGCTAAATAAAAAGAAGATGGTAAAAAGCGCCCATTTACTTTCTAAGGGTGCAAAATACAAACTCGTCATCTCGACATCTGAACTGTATGCCGGTACAAAAAGGCTGATCAAAATGCCGTACGTTGGCATAAAGAGGGGTAAAAATACCCAGGAAAATAGATGAGATAGAATTTTCATAGTTCTTTGCGCATTCGAGCCACCGGAATTTGAAGTTGTTCACGGTATTTGGCTACCGTGCGTCTGGCAATATTGTATCCTTTTTCTTTGAGTAAGTCCATTAGTTTCTCATCGGTAAGCGGGCTGTGTTTGTCTTCGGCAGCAATCGCGTCTGAAAGTATTTTCTTGACTTCTCTCGTAGATACCTCTTCTCCGCTGTCGGTCGATAAAGACTCTGAGAAGAAATATTTCAAGGAAAAAATACCATAATTGGTTTGAACATATTTAGAATTGGCAACCCGTGAAACCGTCGAAATATCGAGCTCCACTATATCGGCAATATCTTTTAAAATCATGGGTTTGAGCTTGGTTTCATCGCCGCTCAAAAAATAAGCTTCTTGATACTCGAGTATCGCACCCATGGTGAGCAGCAAGGTTTGTTGTCTTTGGCGGATGGCATCAATAAACCACTTCGCGCCATCGAGTTTTTGCTTCACAAACTGGAAAGCTTCTTTGTCGGCCTTTGAGCTCTTGGCACCCTCCGCATAACTGCGCAACATGTTTTCATAATCGCGGTTCACCTTAAGATCTGGCGCATTTCTGCTGTTCAAACTCAACTCGATGCTGCCTTCGTGCTCAAAAAGCGTGAAGTCTGGAATGATTTGCTGGTGGTTCTTAGCCGCCTCGCGCATAGAGCCGCCCGGCTTTGGGTTGCAGCGTAAAATCTCGTCGATAGCCTCTTTGAGGTCTTGGTCTTCGATTTCTAATTTTTTGGCAATCCGCTCGTAGTGTTTCTTGGTAAATTCTTCAAAAAAATTCTCTACAATTTTAAGAGCAGTGAACCGAACGATATCTCCATCTTGTTTTCTGCGCAACTGTAAAAGCAAGCACTCTTTAAGGTTTCTGGCTCCTACTCCTGCGGGTTCCAATTCTTGAACCAATGCCAATACAGCTCCTACTTCTTGTTCCGTTGCGTCGATATTCATCGAAAAGGCCAAATCATCGACGATCGCTTCTATAGATCGATTGAGGTAGCCAGATTCGTCTAGGTTGCCAATAATGATGTCGGCAATGACAAATTGTTTTTCGTCGAGATAAAGCAAATGGAGTTGCTCTGTGAGTCTTTCCTGAAAAGTTTGCTCTCCCGACAGGGGAATAACGCGCTCTTCGTCGTCTTTAGATTGGTTATTTGCCTGCGTTTTGTAATCGGCAACGTCGTCGTCTAGGTAGTCTGAGATGTCAAAATCGTTGTCGTCGTCGGAGTCATCGGCATCGTAATCGTCTTGGTTGTCAAAATCGTCTTCTTCTATTTCTTGACCTTCTTCGAGCGCTGGATTTTCCTCTAGCTCTTGCTTGATGCGTTGGTCGAGCTCCATGGTTGGGACCTGCAACAATTTCATGAGCTGAATTTGCTGCGGAGAGAGCCGCTGCTCTAGTTTTTGAATAAGCTGTTGACGCAATGCCATTATTCGATTTTCTGCTTGATGACCTGATAAATTTCTAAGGTGGTCATGTCGTAAACATAAACCAAGACATGCATATTTTCGGCGTTAAAAGCGCCATCGAGCTGATTGGGTACCAAAAAGCTGTAATTGACATAATACTTGCTATTATTGAGGTCGGCAGCAGTTAACTGACGGCCAAACGGCATGTTGTTGAGGTTTTTGCGGTGGATATCGCGGTGAACGTAGTTGTGATTGTGAGAGTTATCAGACATTTTCTGATCGCCGACCAACGAATCTTCGAGCAAATAAGCCACAATGCCTAGCTCATTGGTGAGCGTTGGATCGATTTTATCGACCTCTACGTGTAAGAAAGCGCCTTTGGTACTCGGGTAATAGTTCAAGTGAGACTGCAGATTGACTCTCAAATTATTTTCAGAGAGCAGCGTGCTGGTAATCGAAGACCACTGACCTGGCCCTTGAAAGATATTGCCTCCTACATTCACTCGGCTGATCGGCCCGCGCGGGTTACCCACAAAACCTGGGTCATTTTGGCCAAACCAAGTGCCGATAAATAAACCATCCGGGTTTGTAAAATCAAGTGTATATTCCGCATCGACAGACTGAAAATCGCCTATGCCGTCGACACCAGCGTGAATAGAGGTCGTGAAAACACGGCCGGGATTGGCCATGTGTAATTGATGTGCTAAATCGGCCGCTGCCGGACAAAAGATACATTTGTGTCCCGTAAAATCTTCGATCAAAATATTGCGATCCGTGTTGGTGTTGGTCGCAAAAGTTGGCCATTCGTTGGCCACGTAATCGGCCCAATTGCCCGGATAGAGTGTGGTGTCCAATTCTAAATTGACCACTGGCGGATACGGGTTGGTAATGCGGTCACAAGAAGGCAGCAAGTAAAGCCCAAAGATGGCGGCAAAAGCAGCAAAGAGAAGCGTTTGTTTCATGTTAAAAACTGTGCGTTAAGTTGATCATGAGTCCGTTGTTGGCTGGTACAGGGCGACAAACGCCTCCTACACAAAATAAGCCAGCGCGCTGACGGCCATAAGATACGGTAAGGCGTGTTGCGTCTTTGATATAACCGCAAGTGATGATCGGATAATTCACGCGCTTACTGGCGTCTGCGTTTCCGTAGTTGTATTGGTTCATGGCAGAGAAAAACCATCCTGGAGAAATGGTGTACTCCACAAGCGCTGTAGCCCAATTGCCTTTGTCGTTGATGCCAGCCGCATTTTTTTGAACCCACATGCCTTGTAGTTCCCAACGGACAGCATGGTGCGTATTGATTTTATAAGTGCCCTCTAAAACTGCAATTCTGGCGTGAATGATGCCTTGTGCATCGCTTACCTTCACAACATCGTTATTGATTTTGATGTCATAAAAGCTTAAAATTCCACTCCATTGTTTGTTGAATTTCTTTGTGATGTTGAAGTTGATGTCTTGCCAATAAAGGCTGTCACTCAAACCAAACGGACGTGTGTGATACACCACTCTTGAAGAATCGTTGAGGTCAATTCCGTTGAGGGTTTGTTCAGGGCGATACGTCGTGGAGTAATTGAGCCCGAGTGTAGTGCCGTACTTTCCGCCGAGCTTGGTGCCTTTTTTGAATGTATAAAGTACGTCTGCCTGATACGCAACCTCTCCCATTGGTTGTGTTGCATACGGGTAAAGTGTCGCGACCAAATTGTAAGTGTGAGTTTTGTTGAGCGAGGGCAAAAAGTTGATCAGTAAGTCTTGTAAATCTTTGGTGCGGTCGGAACGGAAACTCATGTTGTCGACGGACTTCCCTGACAATAAAATCCCTAAGCCTTTTTTAGTATAGCGCAGATTGAAAATCGCCGCATGGCCATTGTTGTAAATGTATTGGTTGTCAGAGGAAGGGTCTTGGCCTTTCTGAATGAACTCTGCATCGGCGTAAAAATTGTCATAGGTGAGCTTGAGTCGGCCGCCGTATGACGCTACGTTTTGCGGTAAAATCCATTCTGGGTTGTCGTCTTCTTGAAACTTACTCACCAAAGATGCGCCCAAAACAACATCTAGTTTTTTGTCTTTCAAGATGGCTAAGCCCTCGTTGAGGTGCCACTCGGCGTCTGTTCCGCGAACAAGCCCTGCACCATGGACAATTTGCCCTTGTTGAAAAGACAAGCGTTGGGTGCCATATACACCTTTGAGCACAACCCCTTTACCTGGTCTGAGCACAATGCGCATGCCGTCTAGTAAGTTGTCGTAACCTAAATTGCGGTCTTCGTAGGTCCGGAGTGCCAAACCGCTGCCAAATTGCTCGTAAAATGTACCGAGTGTGACATCTACAAAATCATTCTGATAGCCAACATAACGCATCCCGATACCCGTGCCGTCGAAGCGATTTGGATAGCCCTGAATGCGCGGCAAATAGGACTCAAAACGCATGCCTGCCTTGAAATTTCCTTGCGTGTAAAAGACATTCATGTAAGAATTGAGCAAGCCTTTTTGAATGGGTTGCTTGGCGTTGATAATGCTGTCTTCGTTGAGGTATTGAAAGACGGTTTCCATATTACCGGTGATGTTGCCCTGCGCAAAGGAAACCTGACTCAGCAATAAAATGACAAGGAGTGTGCGTGCGTTTTTCATGTATTATTTTTCGCTCAATTTGAGCAATTCTTGGTAGAGTTTTTCTTCGTCGCCAGGTGCGTAATTGTTGTGTGAGTAGACAATAAAGCCATTTTTATCGACTAAAAAAGTATGCGGTACGTTATTGACGCCCATGGCGCGCTTGAAATCCCAGTTGGGATCCATCAAGACAGTGTAGTCCCAGGCTTTGCCATTTACATAAACAGGAACCTGACTTTTTGTTTTTTCGTCGTCGATGGCAATTGCCACCAAAGTAACACCCGTTTCGGCAACCCAATCTTCATAGACTTCGTGGATGGTGTTCAATTCTTTTTTGCAAGGCGCACACCAAGTTGCCCAAAAACTAATGATAACTGGGCCGTTGGCCGTTAATTCAGCGGTATTGATAGCCTTGCCTTTCATATCGACCAGCTTCACAGATGGCACTTGTTTTTGATTGAGTGCTGTTTCTGCATTGCCTTCTTGAGCAAGAAGTGTTAGAGAAAAAGTGCCAGCGAGTAGGAGTAAAAATAATTTTTTCATGATTTGAATTTTTCTGGGCGAGTCAAAAACCTTGCCGAATTCAAAAGTAAGAAAAAAGCAGCGATGCAAAAAATGGCTTAGATTTTGATAAGTGCGGTGAAAAGCTTATTTTTGAACAAAGTGTATTTTCATGAAAACCTTATTTCTTTCTCTCTTTTGCCTTTTGAGTGTCGTCATCAACGCACAAAACAATATTGTCATTCACCTCGACGGCCAAACTGCTGATATCTCTGGTCAAACCCATACAATGCTTGCGCCTTCCTCCGCTTCATTCGATGTGCCGTTTGATATCGTCAACAACACCGGTTCTGCAGCACAATGGCGCATTACCCGCAAACAACTAAATATCCCCACCGGCTGGACCGACGCACTTTGCTGGGGCCACTCCACAGATCCATTTGGTGGTACTTGCTATTCTTCTAGTCAAATGAATACCAATCCTTGGACAACACCAGGCACACAAACTGTGCTGTTCAACATCAACGATGGTGAGTACGGCAAAATGAAAGTATCTGTCGATCCAGAAGACAACACCTTCGGACAAGCTCATTACCGATACTATGTCACTACCAACGGGCTCACAATGCTAGATTCCGTTGACCTCGTGGTCGACTACCTTGCAGCTGTCAAGCCAGTTGTCAAAGAAGAAATCAGCATTACAGTTTCTCCAAACCCAAGCACAGAATACGTCAACATTCAGTTTACCGGTGTAGAGCAAATGCAACTCAAAATGGTAGATGCCTTAGGAAACGTCATCACCCGCGAACTCCTCACTTCTAACCGCAAAATCAACGTGAGCGACCTCAATAGCGGCATCTACTTCCTCGTATTTGAAGCGCCTGGTTCCAAGAGCATTACGCGTAAATTGGTTGTCAGACACTAATGTCCAAGCGCAAACCCAAAGCACCCGCAGCTCAAGCTCCTAGAAAAAAAGCAGGCATTACCACTTTGGTGATGCGTATCTTCGAACAAAACCCTGGCGTTGAGCTCACACACAAACAAGTTTGTACCCTACTCGATGCCCGAGATGCGCGTGCGCGTCAAGTCGTTTTCGATTCCTTGAGCGTACTGACCAACAAAAAAGCCGTTCAACGCATCAACCATCACACTTATAAATTAGCAGGAGAAACCACGCTATTAGAAGGGACCATCTCCATTACCCAGCGCGGTGCCGGTTTTGTAACTGTTCAAGGTTATGAAAAAGACATCTATATCGGAAATTCTAATGTAGGGCAAGCCCTTCATGGAGATACCGTCAAGGTGCGGGTTTTCAAGCAAGGAGCTAAGCGAGACGAAGGCGCTGTTACAGAAGTGACTGAACGCGATCGCATTCAATTTGTTGGTACCATTCAAATTCGCAACAACGATGCACTGATGGTTCCGGACAACGCGCGCTCAGGTGTAGAAATCAAAATACCACTCGACAAACTCAACGGTGCGCTCCATGGCGAGAAAGCACTTGTCAAGATTACCGTTTGGCCAAAAAGTGCCGAAAGGCCTTATGGCGAAGTCTTGGTGCGCTTAGGTAAATCTGGAAGCAACGAAACAGAAATGCTGTCTATCCTTTACAACCAAGGCATCAATCCTGTTTTTCCAGATGCTGTCATGGCCGAGGCAGAACTCATCGGTATAGACCTCGATCCAAAAGAAGTTGCACAAAGACGCGACTTCAGACCGATCCTTACTTTTACAATTGACCCCTTCGATGCCAAAGACTTCGACGATGCCATTTCTTATCAAGAATTAGAAAATGGTCATTTCGAAATAGGTGTGCACATTGCAGACGTCAGTCATTACGTGCGGCCAGGGTCGGCCATGGACCAAGAAGCACTCTTGCGCTCCAATTCGGTTTATCTCGTAGACCGCGTCATTCCCATGCTTCCAGAGCAGCTCAGCAACCTCGCTTGCTCACTAAGGCCTCACGAAGACAAATTTGCTTTTTCTGCCGTATTTGAACTCGACGACACCGGCAAAATTTACAAAGAATGGTATGGCAAAAGCGTCATTCACTCAGACCGCCGTTATACCTACGAAGAAGCACAAGAAATTTTAGAAGGAACCCCCGGCGACCACGATACCATTTTGCGCAAAATCGACGCGTTGGCCAAAATATACCGCAACCAACGACTCAAAAATGGCGCGCTGAGCATAGAATCAGAAGAAATGCGCTTTAAGCTTGACAACGATGGAAATCCTGATGGTGTTGTCATTAAAACCTCTAAAGACGCGCATAAACTCATTGAAGAATTCATGCTACTCGCCAACCGCAAAGTGACCGAGTATCTTTCTCCAAAAAAGAAAGGGCAAGAAAACTTCCCCATGATTTACCGTGTCCACGATGTTCCGGACCCTTCCAAAATGGAGCTCTTTGCTGTCTTTATCGAAAAATTTGGGCACAAAGTAGACATCAACGATCCGCTCAATATTGCCAAAAACCTCAACGCACTCTTTGAAGAAATTCGCAGTGAAAACGAGTTCTCATTGGTGCAGTCCATGGCCATCCGCTCCATGGCCAAAGCAAGCTACGACACCCAAAACATCGGGCACTACGGTTTGGCTTTCAAACACTACTCACATTTTACCTCGCCCATCAGACGCTACGCCGATTTAGTGGTGCATCGCATACTTCAAGAAGAACTCACCACCAAAAAACACAAATATGGCGGTGAATTAGGTGCAATCTGCCAACGCATCTCTAAAAATGAACGCAAAGCAGCTGAAGCCGAACGCGAATCGACGAAGTTTTTTCAGTCGCTCTACGCCATGGAATTTGTAGGCGAAGTATTCGAGGGTACAATTTCCGGAATTGCAGACCACGGTATGTTTGTTCGGATGGATGAAAACTGCTGCGAAGGAATGGTACAGATGATGGCTATCCCCGGAGACCGTTTCTACTTTGATCAAGAGAAGTTTCAGCTAGTTGGTTCCAAAACCAAAAAGACGTATCAATTCGGAGACCGCGTCAAGGTGCGCATCGATCAAGTGAGCACTAAAAAAAGACAAATAGATCTAGAATTGGTTGTCTCTTAAGCCTTCGCTTTTAATACAAGAAATTGTTATAGGGGTACCTGACCTTAAAGATAGCTTTCACTTCTTTGTACAATACTTCTTTGAGCTCTTCGACATTTTCTTTGTTAGTGGCAGAAATAAAAACACAGTTAGTTTTACCCATTCTTGACATCCAGGACTTCTTGAGTGAGTCTAGTGTGCGAATATCTTCTTCAGGCTCGTTGAGGTCGGCGAGTGGTGGTTGGTAGGCATCAATTTTATTGAAAACGATAATAGTTGGTTTCTCGGTGTTATCGATTTCATTGAGCGTTTCATTGACTACTTCAAACTGCTCCTCAAAATTGGGATGAGCGATATCCAAAACATGAATGAGTAAATCCGCCTCACGCACCTCATCAAGTGTAGACTTGAAAGATTCCATGAGCTGCTGTGGTAATTTACGGATGAAACCAACGGTGTCTGTTAACAATAGGGGCATGTTGTCAATGACTACCTTGCGCACTGTGGTATCGAGTGTGGCAAAAAGTTTGTTTTCTGCAAATACATCAGATTTAGAAAGCAAGTTCATGATGGTGCTCTTGCCAACGTTGGTATAACCCACAAGTGCGACCCGAACGAGTTGCCCACGGTTGCTGCGTTGCACGGTCATTTGTTTGTCTATCTCGCGCAAGCGTTCTTTCATGAGTGAAATACGCTGCTGAATGATGCGTCGGTCGGTCTCGATTTGAGATTCACCTGGCCCACGCAAGCCTATTCCTCCTTTTTGACGTTCCAAGTGCGTCCACATGCGGGTAAGACGCGGGAGCATATACTGCAATTGAGCTAACTCAACCTGCGTTTTGGCATGGAAACTGCGCGCCCTACTGGCAAAAATATCGAGAATTAAGATGGTTCTGTCGAGGACCTTACATTCGAGTTCGCGCTCGATGTTGCGCAATTGCGAAGGGCTGAGTTCGTCGTCAAAAATAATGAGTTCGATATCTAACGCCTTCATGTATTGCTTGATTTCTTCTAGCTTTCCCGTGCCGACGTATGTGCGCGGATTCGGATAAGGCAGTTTTTGAAAGAACTTCTCGACGGTGATGGCGCCCGCCGTTTCGGCTAAGAATTCGAGTTCATCGAGGTGTTCTTGCGCAACCTCTTCAGAAGTTTCGGAGGTGATGACACCCACAAGTACGCAGCGTTCTTCAACGGCATCTACGGTGACGTGTCCTTGCATTATTTACGGAGTGCTTTGATATGACTCAGCACAAGTTGGATATTGGTATCGGTTTCTAACAAAGCTTTCATTGGTGGCATTGCGCCCTTTCCGTTTTTGATGATGTGCAGCATTTTTTGATCGGATAGCTTTGATATACTGAGGTCTTTAGCGCCGCTAGAGCCCAGCTTTCCGTCCTCGCCGTGGCATTGCGCGCAGTGCATGGTATACAAACTTGCGCCTTGTTCAGCAGGTGTTTGTTGCGTGACTTCTTTGGTGTTTTCTGAGCCGGTCTGACAAGAAAAAAACAAAAGAAGAAAAGGTAAAATTTGTATGCTTTTTAGAACCATCCTGCTCCTAATTCTGTGCGGAAAGGCCAAGGAATGAATGCCAATACTAAGATGAGTGCGAGTACATACCACACTTTGATCGCTTTAAATTTGGCAACTGCATCGGTGCCTTTTTTAGATTTGCTGTGGCCGATGGTGATCGCGATGATCGCCAATAACATCCCGGCCAAATGCTCCATTCCGTAAAAACGATACTGTGCAATTTTCATCCAGCCTTCTACAAATTTTACTTTATCAGAAGAAAAATAAAGGATCAAGCCCAACAATAATTGGGTGTGAAAGGTAATCATGGTGAAGAGGTTGACCAAACGGTGCTTTTTTTCGTAATCTTTAGCTGTAAAGGCATTGAAAATAGCCAAAAGCAACAGGAGTAGAGCGATCCAACGCAATCCGGAGTGTGCAGAAATCAGAGCTTGCATATGATTTAAATTTAAGGGGTTTTTAATCGTTGAGTTTGAGGACAGCCAAGAAAGCTTCTTGCGGAACTTCTACGCGGCCAACTTGGCGCATGCGCTTTTTACCTGCCTTTTGTTTTTCGAGCAATTTGCGTTTACGGCTGATGTCACCACCGTAACATTTGGCTGTAACGTCTTTGCGCAAGGCTTTGATGGTCTCGCGGGCAATAACTTTTGCGCCAATTGCTGCTTGAATAGGGATTTCGAATTGCTGACGCGGGATGAGCTCGCGCAGTTTGAGGCAAATTCTTTTACCGAGATCAAAGGCATTGCTGCGGTGAACCAAAGCAGAAAGTGCATCGACCTGCTCGCCGTTGAGCAGGAGGTCCATTTTGACCAAATCAGACTCTTTGTAGCCAATTGGATGATAATCAAAGGAGGCGTAACCGCGAGACACCGACTTGAGGCGATCGTAGAAATCAAATACGATTTCGGCCAGTGGCATTTCAAAAGTGATTTCGACGCGATCTTGGGTAAGGTATACTTGGTTTTGCAACTCGCCGCGCTTTTCAATGCAAAGTGTCATGATCGAACCAACATATTCGGTTTTGGTAATGACTTGTGCTTTGATGTATGGTTCTTCGATGCGGTCCATGCCCGACGGGTCTGGCAATTCGGAAGGGTTGTTGACAATAAAGACTTCGTCTGGGTCTTTTTTCATGTAAGACTTGTACGAAACGTTCGGAACCGTTGTAATGACGGTCATGTTGAACTCGCGCTCTAGGCGCTCTTGGATAATTTCCATGTGGAGCATGCCCAAAAAGCCACAGCGAAAACCAAAGCCAAGGGCGGCAGATGATTCGGGTTCAAAAACCAAAGAAGAGTCGTTGAGCTGGAGTTTTTCCATGGAATAACGCAACTCTTCGTAATCTTCGGTGTCTACGGGATAAATGCCCGCAAATACCATTGGCTTGACGTCTTCAAAACCTTTGATAGGCACCTCGCAAGGATTGTCAGAGGCGGTGATGGTGTCACCTACTTTGACTTCGTTAGCTGCCTTGATGCCCGAAATGATGTAGCCGACATCGCCAGCGCGCACTTCATTTTTGGGTGAGAGGTCCATTTTGAGAATACCGATCTCGTCGGCGTTGTAGTCGCGGCCGGTATTTAAAAATCGTACTTTCTGGCCTTTCTTCAAGACGCCGTTCCTGACGCGGTAATAAGCAATAATGCCGCGAAACGGATTGAAAACGGAGTCAAAGATCATGGCTTGTAAGGGCGCAGATTCGTCTCCTTTAGGTGCAGGAATGCGCTTGATGACCGCTTCCAATATTTTATCGACGCCTAAGCCGGTTTTACCCGATGCTTGGATGATGTCTTCGATGTCGCAACCGATGAGCTCCATGATTTGATCGGAAACTTCTTCTGGCATGGCGCCCGGTAAATCCATCTTGTTGAGGATCGGAATGATTTCGAGATCGTGCTCGAGGGCGAGGTATAAATTTGAAATAGTTTGTGCTTCAATTCCTTGAGAGGCATCGACAATTAACAAGGCGCCTTCGCATGCGGCGATAGAACGCGAAACTTCGTAAGAGAAATCGACGTGTCCGGGGGTGTCAATGAGGTTGAGGATGTAATCTTGGCCTTCGTGCTTGTAGCTCATTTGAATGGCGTGCGACTTGATGGTGATGCCGCGCTCGCGCTCGAGATCCATGTCGTCGAGGGCTTGGGCTTGCATCTCGCGATCGGAGATGGTGCCGGTGGTTTGGAGCAAGCGATCTGCTAAGGTGCTTTTACCGTGGTCAATGTGGGCAATAATACAAAAATTGCGGATGTGCTTCATAGGTTGCAAAAATACGGAATCTAAGCCACATAACAAGGCGTAAATTATCGGGTTCTGTCCGCAAATCTACTGATGTTCGTTTCCGAATGCAGGGGTTTGTTTTCCAGCATATAAGCCACAAGTTCTCGTGCCAAAGTTGGCGCCATCATATAGCCCTTAGTGCCCAAGCCATTGAAAACATAAACACCTTGGTGAATTGGGTGCTGACCCATCAGTGGTCTTCGGTCTAAAACAGTTGGCCTGATGCCCGCTGACTGCTCAACTACAACTGGTTCATAAGCCCCAAGTGACGCTAAATTTTGCAGCAACATCTCCTTGCCCGCTTCCGTCACATGAAGTGTTGGGTTGTTGAATTCATATGTGGCGCCAACGCGAAAACGGCCGTTTCCATAAGGCAACACAAAACACTTTCTGTTCAGCGACTCAGTTTCGCTGAGTTGTGCGCTTTCAATGAGAAGTGTTTGTCCTTTAGTTTGTTGCAACGGCAAGTAGGAGAACGTCTGCTCTTCTTTTTGTCGATAACCCATGCAAAAAACCACAAAGTCATAAGTTTCGCCGTCGTATTTTCGGAGCTGTGGTTCCCACAACTGTGCAGAGAACTCCTTTTGCTCCAACACACCTCGTTCGTTGAAATAAGCCATGTGCTGAGCGACCCATTTAGCTGCATCTACCCAAAAAGCATTTTTTACGCGGCCGCTGCCAAAAGTATTGAGCGCTGCGGTGTGCGCGAGGTCTGAAGCCGTTAGTTTTGCTAAATAGGGTTCGTAGGCCTCCTCTTCGGACCTGCTCTGCCAGCTTTCTCGCTCCTCATCGGAAGAAAAAAAGCGGCGAATTACAATTGGATGATAAAATTGCGTTCGGAGCTCGCGCTCCATTTCTAGATAAAAAGCTTGCGCTTCTGGCAGGAATTCGTCGAGACGCCAAGATTTATTCATGCGGCGAAAAACCATTGGATTGACCATTCCGGCAGCCACAGCACTAGAATAATTACTGCCTTGATCCAGTATTTTTACCTCAATGCCGTTAGAAAGCAAGCGGTGAGCCAAGCAAGTGCCCGCCAAGCCGGCACCAAAAATGAGCGCTTTTTTTGCCATAATCTATTTCGTGAAAGCGAAGCTAAGCAAACTAATTTGAACATTGGGGTCTGCCGCTTTGATTGCCCGCGCCAAAGACTCCAAAGTGGCGCCAGTTGTGATGACGTCGTCGACAATTAAAACGTGGCGATAGCTTGTGAATTGCGCGGAGGCGCGAAACATATTTTGAACGTTATCCCAGCGGCCAAAACGGTCGTTTGTGGTCTGGCTCAAGGTGTGTTTTCGTTTGTGAACACTGCTTTTCAAGAGGGGAACGCCCCATTGTTTAGAAAGTCCTCGCGCCAATAATTCACTCTGATTGTAGCCTCTAGCAAACTTCTTCTTGGGGTGTATCGGCACCGGAATAATCGCTTCTATCTTACTGATGGGATGAGCGCTTAGTGCGGTAGCCATGTGCTCTCCCAAATAAATGCCGAGCGGTGCTTTGAAGTCGTATTTTAGGGCGCGGATCAAAGACTGACTCACGCTTCCTTTTCCATAAAAATACAGCGCACAAGTATGCTCAATTTTTACGCGACTCCAAAACATTTGATCGAGTTTTGTAGGTCCGTGTTGCAGTTCAAAATAGGTGCGTTCCAAGCCTTCCCAACAGATCCAACAGAGATAGCGCTCCTGTGCAATCAGTTCTTTGTTGCAGTGCAAACACACATTTGTAAAAACCAAATGACCCAAGCCATCTGAATAATTTTTGAGGACCAATCCCAGTCGTTGGATATATGTTGCCATTGTGCGAGAAGATTTAACAATTCAGTGTTCAAAAGTGACTTTTGATTTTTAAACTATTCCAACGTGAATGTGTTAATTTTATTGAGGTTTCCTTTCATACAAAAATTATCCTTTCGAGCGCACAAATTTCTTCGGAAAAATTATCAAAACACAACCAAAAAGCATGTGAATATCTTTCTTGGGCATGTTGAAATCCGCTGAAGGGTTTGTCCATGAAAGGTTTGCGGTTATTGGTGTTGAAAACCGCAAGTAAATGTTAATTTCTTTAATTGATTCGAGCCCGAATTTTAACAAATTTTGTAACCCTGACTTATTTTAAGGTCTGCAACCCAAAAAGCCATGACACAACCACTACACGAACCGATTCTTGAAGAAAATAAAAGCCGTTTCGTACTGTTCCCGATCCAGCACGACGACATCTGGAGCTTTTACAAAAAAGCGGAGGCGAGCTTTTGGACTGCAGAAGAAATCGACCTCTCACCAGACCTCATCGACTGGGAAAACAAACTCAACGACGACGAGCGCCATTTCGTCAAACACGTTCTCGCCTTTTTTGCAGCGTCTGACGGCATCGTCAACGAAAACTTAGCCGAGCACTTCCTCAACGAAGTACAATACACCGAAGCTAAATTCTTCTACGGCTTTCAGGTCACGATGGAAAACATCCACTCCGAAACCTATTCGTTGCTCATCGACACCTACATCAAAGACACACAAGAAAAAAACTATCTTTTCAACGCCATCGATACCGTAGATTGCGTTCGTAAAAAAGCAGATTGGGCACTTCGTTGGATCGACAAAGGTTCTTACGCTGAGCGCTTAGTGGCATTTGCTGCGGTAGAAGGCATCTTCTTCTCTGGCTCATTTTGCTCTATTTTTTGGCTCAAGAAGCGCGGCTTGATGCCAGGTCTTTCTTTCTCTAACGAACTCATTTCTAGAGACGAAGGCCTCCACTGCGACTTCGCTTGCTTGCTCTACACCAAGCACTTAGTGAATAAATTATCCAAAGAAAAAGTAGAAGAAATCATCACCAACGCGGTTGAAATCGAAAAGGAATTCGTTACAGACGCCCTACCGGTTAAACTCATCGGCATGAACAGCGACCTCATGGGTCAGTACATCGAATTCGTTGCAGACCGCCTTTTGGTAGAACTCGGAAACGAGCGCGTTTACAACGCAACCAACCCCTTCGATTTCATGGACATGATTTCTATTCAAGGTAAAACCAACTTCTTTGAAAAGCGCGTTGGTGAATACCAAAAAGCAGGCGTTCTCGCCGGCAAAGACAACAATCACGGCTTTAGTCTTGATGAAGATTTTTAACCAACCTAAACTATTAATATAAGGAGCATATGTACGTTGTAAAAAGAGACAGTAAACAAGAGGCTGTCAAATTCGATAAAATCACCGCTCGCATCGTCAAGATGTGTTACGGCTTAGATCCGCTAGTATCACCAGAAATTGTTGCCATGAAAGTCATTGAAGGACTTTTTGATGGCGTTACCACTACCGAACTAGACAACCTCGCGGCAGAGGTTGCTGCAGCCAAAACCATTGATCATCCAGATTACGCACTTTTGGCATCTCGCATTGCGGTATCCAATCTTCATAAAGAGACCAAAAAGACTTTCTCCGAAGTCATGTACGATCTTTACCATTACGTTGATTCCAAGACAAACGAACCTGCTTCGCTCCTAGCAGAAGACGTCTATGAAATCATCATGGCCAACAAAGAAGCACTAGACTCCAGCATCATCTACGACCGCGACTTCCGCTACGATTACTTTGGCTTCAAGACCCTGACACGCTCCTACCTCATGCGCTTGAATGGCAAAATTGCTGAGCGTCCGCAACAAATGCTCATGCGCGTTGCCGTCGGTATCCACAAAGACGATATCCAAGCTGCCATCAAGACGTATAACTTAATGTCAGAAGGCTGGTTTACACACGCAACGCCAACACTTTTCAATTCAGGTACACCTAAACCACAAATGTCTTCTTGTTTCTTGCTCACCATGAAAGAAGATAGCATTAGCGGTATTTACGACACCCTCAAGTCTTGTGCGCAAATTTCGCAATCGGCTGGCGGTATCGGTTTGTCTATCCACGACATTCGCGCAACGGGTTCATACATCAAAGGTACCAACGGCGCATCTAACGGAATTGTCCCGATGCTTCGTGTGTTCAACGACACCGCTCGCTACGTAGACCAAGGTGGAGGCAAAAGAAAAGGATCATTTGCTATTTACATTGAGCCTTGGCATGCAGACGTCTTCGACTTCCTAGACCTCAAGAAAAACCACGGTAAAGAAGAACAACGTGCTCGCGACCTCTTCTACGCACTCTGGATTCCAGATCTTTTCATGAAACGCGTTAAAGAAAATGGCGACTGGACCCTCATGTGTCCGCACGAATGTCCAGGTCTTTCCGACACACACAGCGCTGAATTCGAAGCACTCTACACCAAATACGAGGATGCTGGAAAAGGCCGCAAAACCATTAAAGCACAAGATCTTTGGTTCAAGATCCTCGAGTCTCAAATCGAGACCGGAACACCATACATGCTTTACAAAGATGCCGCTAACGCGAAATCTAATCAGCAAAACCTCGGTACCATTAAGTCTTCCAACTTATGTACTGAAATCATCGAGTACACCGCTCCAGACGAAGTTGCTGTATGTAACTTGGCTTCATTGGCGCTTCCTAAATTCGTTACCGAAGCAGGCACCTTTGACCACGACAAACTTTTCGAAGTTACTTACCAAGCTACAATCAACCTCAACCGCATCATCGACAACAATTTCTATCCTGTAGAAGAAGCACGCAACTCCAACATGCGCCACCGTCCAATCGGTTTAGGTGTTCAAGGTTTGGCAGACGCCTTCATTATGCTTGGGTTCCCATTTGAGTCTGAAGAAGCACGCGCACTCAACCGCGAAGTATTTGAGACCATTTACTTTGCTTCCATGACCGCATCCAAAGACCTCGCAAAAGTAGAAGGTCCTTACCAATCAATTGCAGGTTCACCAGTTTCAAAAGGTGTGTTCCAGTTCGATATGTGGGGCGTGACTCCAACCAGTCGTTGGGAATGGGATTTACTCAAAGAAGAAGTCAAACAACACGGCGTTCGCAACTCGCTCTTATTGGCGCCAATGCCAACAGCCTCTACAGCTCAAATCCTTGGCAACAACGAATGTTTTGAGCCTTACACTTCCAACATCTACACGCGTCGTGTATTATCTGGCGAATTCATCATCGTCAATAAACACCTCCTCAAAGACCTCGTTAGAGAAGGTTTGTGGAACAAAGACATGCGTCAGAAAATCATGGCTGCAAACGGATCGGTTCAAAACATCCAAGAAGTACCTCAGCGCTTGAAAGACCTCTACAAAACGGCTTGGGAAATTTCTCAAAAAGCCATCATCGAACAAGCTGCTGACCGCGGAGCCTATATCTGCCAGAGCCAATCACTCAACATCTTCATGGAAAATGCCAACTTCGGTAAGCTCACTTCCATGCACTTCTACGGTTGGGAAAAAGGACTCAAAACAGGTATGTACTACCTACGCACCAAAGCCGCAACCGACGCCATCAAATTCACCGTTGACAAAACAGTCACCGAAGAACCTAAGGCAGCAAAAATCATCGAAGACGAACAAGCAGCCATCGCTTGCTCACTCGACGACCCAGACGGTTGTGAAATGTGTTCCGGATAGAAGCGGCGCCAGCCGGTTATATGTGGAACGTAAATTCATATCGTTCATGAATTAAAAGTTTCCGGATTTTAGAAAAAGGCTCGCATTTTGCGGGCCTTTTTAATTATACCCCTTACCTTTGCACTTTCAAATCCATATGACAGTTCAAAAACCCATTCAACGCGCGCTCATTTCCGTATTTTACAAAGATGGCCTGGCTCCAATCGTAGAAAAATTGCATGCCAACAACGTAGAAATCTTATCCACTGGTGGCACCCTTGCCTTTATTCAGGAGATGGGAATTCCCGTTACTGCCGTTGAAGACGTTACAAAATTTCCAGAAATTCTCGGCGGTCGCGTCAAAACGCTGCACCCAGCAATTTTTGGAGGCATCCTCAATCGCCGCGATTTCGCGCCAGACCAAGCACACATGGCCGAACACGAACTCTCTTCTATAGATCTAGTTATTGTCGATTTATATCCATTTGAACAAACTGTTGCTTCCGACGCAAGCCATGAAGATATCATTGAAAAAATTGATATCGGTGGTATTTCACTCATTAGAGCTGCAGCCAAAAACTACAACGACGTCGTCATTATTCCGAGTGTCAAACAATACGCAAGTTTATTAGACCTCCTCAACATCCAAGGCGCACAAACCACATTGGCACAACGCCACGCATTTGCGGCCGAAGCCTTTCATGTGTCTTCTCACTACGACACCATGATCCATCAGTATTTCATGGATCAAAACAGCGCTTATTTAAAAATAAGCGAAGAACAGCAAAGCCCTTTGCGCTATGGTGAAAATCCGCATCAAAAAGGTGTTTTCTTCGGAGATCTCGACGCTTTATTCACAAAACTGCACGGCAAAGAGCTATCTTACAACAACTTACTAGATGTTGACGCCGCAGTTCGCCTCATGCAAGAATTCAAAAACGATGGCCCAACATTTGCCATTCTCAAGCACAACAACGCTTGCGGACTCGCCACGCGCCCTACGCTCCAAGAAGCTTATGAAGCAGCCCTCGCTGCCGATCCAGTTAGCGCATTTGGCGGTATCCTCATTGCCAATAAAGAAATCGATTTAGCAACTGCAACGCTCGCTAACGATTTATTTTGCGAAGTACTCATTGCGCCTGCCTACAACGCCGAGGCCCTTACCTTGCTACAGTCCAAGAAAAACCGCATCATCCTCATTCAAAATGAAGTTGAACTACCTCAAACTTTGGTGAGAAGCGCGCTCAACGGCTACCTCGTTCAAGATGCCGATATGGCGAGCGAAGGCCCTGAGCACTTGGTTGTCAAAACTGCACTTGCGCCTAGCGAACAAGAAATTCAAGATTTACTTTTTGCCAACAAATTGGTCAAGCATACCAAATCCAACACCATCATTTTAGCAAAAGACGGTCAGCTCCTCGCAAGTGGAACCGGCCAGACGTCCAGAGTAGATGCGCTCAAGCAAGCTATCCACAAGGCGAAGAGTTTTGGTTTTGATCTCAACGGAGCGGCAATGGCCAGCGATGCGTTTTTCCCTTTCCCCGATTGTGTAGAAATTGCACACCTCGAAGGCATCAATGCGGTCATCCAACCTGGCGGCTCTGTAAAAGACGATCTTTCGATTACCTATTGCGATGAAAATCAGATGAAAATGGTGTTCACAGGTGTTCGTCATTTCAAACATTAAGTACATTCTTGAAAAAAATCACAAATCTGAACGACAAACGTAACCTTTAAACGTATTGTACGAATAAGAAGAAATTACACAAACCAATAAGCGCTTAAAATGGGCCTTTTTAACTTTCTTACACAGGAAATTGCCATTGACCTCGGTACGGCAAATACCCTGATTATTTGGAACGACAAAGTTGTCGTCGACGAACCTTCAATTGTAGCCAAAGATATCCAAACGGGTAAGGTGGTTGCCATTGGAAGAAAGGCGCAACAAATGCATGGCAAGACACACAAACTCATCGAAACCGTGCGTCCGCTCAAAGACGGCGTAATTGCCGACTTCCAAAGTGCCGAACAAATGATCAAAGGCATGATCAAAATGATCAATCCAGGTCGCAGCTTATTTAATCCCTCACTCCGCATGGTCATCTGCATTCCATCGGGTATCACAGAAGTTGAAAAACGCGCGGTACAAGATTCAGCAGAGCACGCCGGAGCCAAAGAAGTTTACCTCATCCACGAACCAATGGCCGCTGCAATTGGTATCGGCATCGACGTAGAAGAACCAATGGGCAACATGATCATCGATATAGGTGGCGGTACTTCAGAAATTGCCGTTATAGCCCTTGGTGGTATCGTTTGTGATAAATCTATCCGCATTGCCGGCGACGACTTCACCAATGACATCGAAGAATACATGCGTCGTCAGCACAATATCCTTGTCGGAGAACGCACCGCAGAACAAATTAAAATTGAAGTGGGTGCGGCCTTGCCAGAACTCGAAAATCCACCTGCCGATTTCGCTGTCCGCGGACGCGACCTCATGACCGGTATTCCGAAAGAAATCATGGTTTCTTACCAAGAAATCGCCCACGCACTTGACAAAACTATTTCTAAAATTGAAGAAGCTATTTTAAGTGCGCTCGAAATGACACCCCCTGAGTTATCTGCCGATATTTACAAAACAGGTATCTACCTCGCTGGCGGTGGTTCTATGCTACGCGGTCTCGACAAACGTATTCAGGCCAAAACCAAATTGCCTGTTCATATCGCCGAAGATCCGCTCAGAGCAGTAGCTCGCGGCACCAGCATTGCACTCAAGAACATCGACAAGTACCCATTCTTAATGGGTCGTTAATCGGCGTTTACGCCTTCGAGGGCGTTCTCAATTTCTTGCTTGTATTTTTTCACCAGTTCGGTATACGCCGCTCCTGTTGCCGGCCCGCTAAATCCGGTATGAATCGCAATGATTTTTCCTTGCTCATCCACTAAAATAGAGGTCGGAAAACTCATGATGCCATTGAGCATCGGAAAATAAGCTGCGGCTGCTTCTTTGCTAGAGGTACCAGCTAAGTAAACCGGATAATTCACCTGCAAATCCTTCACGAATCGCTTCAAGCGACTCCTTTGTTTTTTGGTGTCGGTCCCGACCTCGAAGCCAAGTGCAATAATTTCTAAGCCTTGTTTACCATAAGCAGCATGTAACTCTTTCAATAGATTGGCTTCATCGATGCAATTTGGACACCATGTTCCCATGATTTGAATCAGCGTCAGCTTTCCGTTTTTCGATAAATCCAAATTCGTTTTTCTTCCGTTCAATTTGCTCAGGTTGTTGAGCACCACCCTTTCATCTCGTTTGATCAAATAGGTCAGTTCCGCTTCATCTCTTAATTGGACCGTTTCGTCTTTGATTGCCTTAAAAGGGGAGCTTGATTTTCCTCCGCTGTAGAATACACCGGTCATTTCCTTGCTGCCATTTAAATCTGCCTCCACCACAAAAGCCCAGTAACCAGTGTAGGTCTGTAAGTGCAATTTACCATCAGCTACGTAGCCGTGCAAATATCGATAGTCGCCGGTTTCGCTGAGAAAACTTCCGAAAATGCGCCCATTCATTTCTTGCTGAAATACACCTACCAACACTTCTTCATTTGGCGTGCCTGGCTCAAACAGTACTTTCCATCTACCGAACAATTCCGGAAAGATACTATCAGGTTTTGGTATCATTTCTGAAAGCGTCATGTACAAGTGAACTGGATAGCGAACAGGAACTTTTTTATTGTAATTGACCCACCAACCGCGGGCTTCGGAAAAATCTTCGCTAAATGCAATTCGCCATTCTGCATCTTGTGCAGGGAATTGATACACGATGGTGTCGCCTATCCGTTTATTTACGGACAACTGATAAACTTCCTTGCCATTATAAATGGTAATAGGTGATTTAGCATTTTTTTCGGCGAGTGAAGCTGTTACTTGTATTTGCAAGCGGTCATTGAGTTGTATTTCTGCAATAAAAGGGAATGTTATTGCGTTTTGTGCAAAAAGAAAATTTGCATGGAGGAGGATGACATTTATTAAAATAAAAGATCTCATGGCTTAAATCGACATTAGGTTGAACCACTAAATTAAAAGAAATAAACTATCTTGCTTTGCGCATGCAACTTTTTCAAATCAAAATACGTCAGTGCTAAGGAGTCATGGAGGAACAAGAACTCATACAAGATTGTATTGCTGCTCGTCCGAAGGCTCAAAAAGCGTTGTTTGACATTTATGCCCCCAAGCTTTACGTCGTGTGTTTGCGTTACATGAAAGACCAAATGCGCGCACAAGACGTCTTGCAAGATGCCTTCGTTAAAATTTTTGCCCATATTGGCAATTACAAATCGGAGGGTGCTTTTGAAGGTTGGCTCAAAAAAATTGCAGTCAACACCTGCCTTGACCAACTCCGCAAAGACAAAAAACTGCTCACAGATGTCTCTTTAGACGACGTCTCGCACAAATTAGCACACCAAGACTACAGCGTAGAAAAACTCATGGCAGACGACCTGCTCAAATTGGTTCAGGCGCTGCCAGACGGTTACCGCACAGTCTTCAACCTTTTTGCCATCGAAGGCTATTCGCACCAAGAGATTTCCGTGCAACTCGGTATCTCTGAAAGCACCTCCAAAACACAATACTTGCGCGCAAGGGCCTATTTGAAAGACCGTATAGAAAACATTGACAAATGACAGAAAAAGACAACATCAAAGATCTATTTGCCAAAGGCCTCCAGGACCACCAAGTCCAGGTAGACCCCGCGCTATGGACGTCAATTTCTTCGTCCATTGGTGCCGGTGCGGCAAAAACTGGCCTTGGCCTATTTGCCAAAACGCTTATCGGTGTTGCGGCTACAACAATTGTTGCGGGCACAGTCTATCTCTCGTTTGAAACAAAAAGTCAAGAAGTCAAAAAGCAAGTAGTTCAAACACCTCAACAAACCAGCAAGTCAAAAGAAGACAAAAAAATCACCCATACAGCACCAACTAAACCGACTTATCAAACTTTCTCTTACGATCCGCCTGCACTAGGATGCTTTGAAATCAATGACGAGCTTTTTATTCCTGATTTTGACGCGCTATATAGTTCAGGTGCTCCTATAGAAGAGCCATCATTAACGTCAGGTATCGAACCGCACGCCGTACCAGAAGTCATTCCAACCCAAGCCCCAGTAGTTCAACCAATTGTTGCGCCTACTCAACTTGACCCACAACAAGAAGCGCAAGCCAAAAAGCCAACGCGCATTGCGCTACCCAATATTTTTACACCGAATGGAGACGGACAAAACGAGACACTACAAATAGATTGGGGTAGTAATGCCATTCAAGATTTTAGCATTGTTGTGCTCGACGCCAAAAACAACGTCGTTTTCAAAAGCGACAGGCCCGATTTCAACTGGGATGGCACTGATTTAGGAGGCGAAAAGCTGCCGCGTGCGCACTACATCTACTTTGTATCAGCACTTCTCGATGGCCAAAAATGGCAACAATCCAGTAGCTTACAAATCCAATACTAAAATAATTGTGTAAATTGGCAGATGCCGTTTATCTATTGCATCACCAACGGAAACAAGAAAATCCACCCAAGCAATCAGCTCATTTTAGCTGCCTTGAAGGAGCAATTCCGCGATGATTTTCAAATTTACAATAGCTCAGATACCGCTGCAGCCATTCAGCAAATTCATGCTTTAAAGCACACTTGCACCCACCTGATTGGCGTGGGTGGCGACGGCACATTTAACGCGCTTGTCAATGGTATTTGTACGCATCCAGACCCCAACTTTCAGCCCATTCTAGGCGTGCTTCCCAATGGCACCGGCAATGACTTTTACCGCTCCGCTGGTTTCCAAAACACTCATGATTTTTGTGAAAAAATCCAAAGTTGTGCCTTCGAATTATTTGATGTTGGCAAGGTTCAAACGGAAACAGAAACACGCTATTTCGCCAACATTACCGATATTGGTTTTGGAGGCGCGGTTGTGCTGGAGCTGCAAAATTTCCGCAAGCGTTTTGGGCCGAACTTCTCTTACGGATTGGCGATTATCAAAACCTTCTTAAAGTACAAACGGCCACTTGTTGAACTCACCACGCCCGACTACAGATACGACGGAGAATTATTGCTCGCTGCCTTCTGTAATGGGAGTATTTTTGGCGATGGGTTGTATATTCATCCGGGAGCTCAAATTGACGACGGCCAACTCAAACTCACGCTATTGGGCAAAGTTTCTTTATTTGATTATGTCAAAAATGTGCTGCGCGTGAAGCGGGGCAAAAAAATCAAGCACCCTGAGGCCCATTATTTAAACATCTCCTACCCCGTTCAATTGAAATCGAATGCTGGCGTCTTGCATGCCGAAACAGATGGCGAATATATCAGCGGCCAAGCATTCACAATAGATTTAGATGTGCGCAAGTTAAAGCTGCTTCCTATAAAGAAGCGCTAGATTGCTTATCTTTGGACAACGATGAAAAAAAGCATCATCATTACGGCAGGTGGTATCGGGAAACGCATGGAAAGCGACATTCCAAAACAATTTTTGTTGTTGGGTTCCAAACCAGTTTTGATCCACGCGCTCGAGCGTTTTTTTGAATTCGATCCTACTGCGCAACTCATCGTTACCCTCCCCAAAGACTGGACTGCTCACTGGAATACACTCTTGCGCAAATACGACACCCACATTCCTCACGAATTAGTAGACGGTGGTAGCGAAAGATTCCACTCCATTCAAAATGCGCTCGCTATTTGTACGGGTGAGCAAATTGCTATTCACGACGGCGTGAGGCCGCTGGTCAGCATGGAGACCATAGCGCGCTGTTTTGAAGGCCTCAACAATTCAAAAGCGGTTGTGCCGGTCCTGAATCTAAAAGATTCATTACGGATGGGGACTACTGAAAAATCTGAAAGTGTAGATAGATCACAGTTTTATCTTGTGCATACACCGCAATGTTTTGAGGCAAGTACCCTGCAAAAAGCTTATTTACAAGGATACCAAGCGCACTTTACAGACGACGCCAGTGTTGTAGAAGCAATTGGCGTATCTCCACTCTTGGTTTTGAGCAATGAAGAAAATATCAAAATCACGAGCCCTACCGATTTAAAAATCCTCAACGCACTTTTACAACCATGAATTTAGTTGCTCCGCCTTCGCTAAAGTCCAGCGACCTCGTTTATTTGTGTGCGCCAGCCAAAGCCATTGAAGAACACTATATCATTGAAGCTGAAAATTGGTTGCAAAGTATTGGTCTGCGCGCCATGAGAAGCCAAAATTTAACAGGCCGAAACCATTATTTTTCGGGTACTGAACTCGAGCGCTTAGCGGATTTACAAGCAGGTCTTGATCATCCGGAGGCCAAAGCGGTGTGGTGTGTAAGGGGTGGATACGGCTGCGTTCAAATTTTAGATGGTTTGCAATGGGCACAGTTTATCCGCGAGCCCAAATGGCTCATTGGCTTCTCTGATATTTGTGTACTGCACCACAAAATTCAGTCGCTGGGTTTTCAGAGTATCCATGGCACCATGGCTTTGAATATCGAAAAAAATAGTGCCGAAGCTAAAGCACGCCTAAGCGAGCTACTTTATGGAGAAAAAGCACCTTTTGACTTTGAACCCAAACCATTCAATCAACTAGGAAAGGCAAGCGGCACTTTGGTTGGCGGAAACTTGAGTATCATTTACAGCATGCTCGCGACGCCAGAATGCTATCCATTCAATGATGCTATTTTATTTATTGAAGACCTCGCAGAACACCTTTACCATATTGACCGCATGTTCTTTGCGCTCCAAAAAAGTGGCGCATTAGCGCAAATTAATGGGCTCATTGTGGGCGGCATGACCGATTTAGAAGACACCGATGTGCCTTTTGGAAAAACGATTGAAGCACTCATATTGGCGCATTTCAAGTACCGTAAAATTCCGATTTGCTTTGATTTCCCCGCCGGGCACATCGACGATAATCAAGCATTGGCACTGGGCGCTGAGGTCGAATTAGAAGTGAATAGCGAGCAAGTTGTTTTGAGCTATCTATAATCGTTCTAAATAGCCCGAATTATCCGATTATCTTAGCAACTTTTGTTACACTTAAATGTTGTTCACGTAAATTTGCAACACTACAAATGAAAGATTCTTATGAGTAACTCAGTATTATTTAAATCTTCTATCGGCAAGAAGGTCTTTATGGCCCTCACCGGTCTTTTCTTGTGTACGTTTTTGGTTGGCCACTTGGCTGGCAACCTCCAACTGATCCTCAAAACAGGCGAAGAAGGCCGTCGGGCTTTCAACGAATACGCTTATTTCATGGGCCACAACCTCTTCATCAAAATTCTTTCTTACGTCACCTACGCGGCTATCTTGATTCACGTGATTGACGGAATAGCGCTCACGATTCAAAACCGCAAGGCGCGTCCAGTGCGTTACGCTTACAGCAAGCCAGGCTCAAACTCTAGCTCTGCGAGCCGCAGCATGGCGATCTTAGGAACCCTTATCTTGGTTTTCTTGGCCACGCACATGGCCAACTTCTGGTGGCAAATGAAAGTTAAAGAAGCCGTTCCACTTCATACCTACAAACTCGAAATGGACAACCCAATGATGGGCGCTGCCAACGCAGAATTATACTACACACATGTTCCAGGTATTCAGCCCATTCCAAAAGACGGCAAAAATATCATTGAAAAAGGTACCGACCTCTACATCAAAGGCACGAACGTTAAAGTGGCAGAAGGCTACCGCGACCTCCACACCTTAGTCATGGACTTCTTCAGTAAGAGCAAAAACGACGGCGCTCTTTTCGCAGTGCTCTTTTATTTGATCTCCATGATTGTCTTGGCCTACCATCTCTTGCATGGTTTCCAAAGTGCCTTCCAATCATTAGGTATCAATCATCCAAAATACACCCCACTGATCAAAATCATCGGAACTGCCTTTGCTGTTGTTGTTCCGTTTTTGTTTGCGATCATTCCCGTTATTATTTACATGAACCACTAGGAATCAGGCTATGTCAACACTAAATTCGCGCATTCCAGAGGGTCCAATTTCAGAAAAATGGACCAACCACAAAAACCACATGAAGTTGGTTGCACCAAACAACCGTCCCAAAATCGATGTCATCGTTGTTGGAACAGGTTTGGCCGGCGCATCTGCAGCAGCCTCACTTGGCGAGATGGGCTACAACGTTAAGGCGTTTTGTTTCCAAGATTCTCCGCGTAGAGCACACTCTATTGCAGCCCAAGGTGGTATCAATGCAGCTAAAAACTACCAAAACGACGGCGACTCCGTTTACCGCCTCTTTTACGATACCATCAAAGGTGGTGACTACCGTGCCCGCGAAGCAAACGTATACCGTTTGGCCGAGGTGTCTGGTAACATCATCGACCAATGCGTAGCACAAGGTGTTCCGTTTGCACGTGAATACGGAGGTCTCCTAGACAACCGTTCATTTGGCGGCACGCAAGTTCAGCGCACATTCTACGCAGCCGGACAAACTGGCCAACAACTTTTACTTGGTGCTTATTCAGCACTCTCTCGTCAAATTGGCTTGGGACGTGTCAAAATGTACCACCGTCACGAAATGATGGACCTCGTTAAAGTAGACGGCAAAGCGCGCGGAATCATCGCAAGAAATCTCGTTACTGGCGAGCTCGAGCGTCATTCAGCTCACGCCGTTGTCATTGCCTCAGGCGGTTACGGAAACGTTTACTTCCTCTCGACAAACGCCATGGGAAGCAACGTATCTGCCGCTTGGAAAGTCCACAAGAAAGGCGCGCATTTTGCCAATCCTTGCTTCGTGCAAATTCACCCTACCTGTATTCCAGTTCACGGAACCAACCAGTCCAAACTCACGCTTATGTCTGAGTCTTTGCGCAACTCTGGCCGAATTTGGGTACCTAAGAAAAAAGAAGATGCCCAAGCAATTCGCGAAGGAAATATGAAACCTACTCAAATTGCCGAAGAAGACCGCGACTACTTCTTAGAAAGACGCTACCCTGCTTTTGGTAACCTCGTCCCGCGCGACGTCGCTTCAAGAGCGGCCAAAGAAAGATGTGATGAAGGTTTTGGTATTGAAGCGAACGACACCAACGAAGGTGTTTACCTCGACTTCGCTACAGAAATCCGTAGCAAAGGTCGCCAATCTGCTTTTGCACAAGGAGACCACAACCCTACAGAAGAAAAAATCGTTGCACTCGGTAAAAAATGGATCGAAGAGAAATATGGTAACCTCTTTCAGATGTACCAAAAAATCACCGACGACAACCCTTACGAGACCCCAATGAAAATCTACCCTGCCGTTCACTACACAATGGGTGGTGTTTGGGTAGACTACAACCTCCAAAGTAGCATCGAAGGTTGCTTCGTTACCGGAGAGGCAAACTTCTCCGATCACGGCGCCAACCGCCTCGGTGCGTCTGCACTCATGCAAGGTTTAGCCGATGGGTATTTTGTTTTGCCTTATACGATTTCAGACTACCTTGCCAATGACATCCGCACAGGCAAAATTGCTACAGATAGCCCTGAATTCGAACAAGCTGAAGCAGAAGTTCAAGCAAGTATTGAGCGTTTCCTTCAAAACAAAGGCACAAAATCTGTGGATCACTTCCACAAACGCCTTGGTCTGATCATGTGGAACAAAGTGGGCATGGCACGCAACGAAGCGGGCTTGAATGAAGCCATCGAAGAAATTGCTGCTTTGCGCGAAGAATTCTACAAGGACGTATTTGTGCCTGGCGATGCCAACGAGATGAATACTGAGCTAGAAAAAGCCATGCGCGTAGCAGACTTTATCGAACTTGGTCAGCTCATGGCTGTTGATGCCTTGCAAAGACTAGAGTCTTGTGGTGGTCATTTCCGCGAAGAATATCAAGATAGCGAAGGCGAAACCCTCCGCGACGACGAAAACTTCAAATACGTTGCTGCTTGGGAATACCAAGACGGCGATGCCAAAAAAGCAGCGCTTCACAAAGAAGCCCTCAATTACGAATACATCAAAATTGCAGCACGCAACTATAAATAAGTAGATATGGCTTCAAAATTTATCAATATTACGCTCAAAATCTGGAGACAAAAGAATAGCAATGCAAAAGGTGGTATTGAAACCTATAGCCTTGCAAACGTCTCCACAGATAGTTCGTTTCTAGAAATGCTCGATCAACTCAATGAGCAACTCATCAACGAACAAAAAGAACCTGTAGCCTTCGATCACGACTGTCGTGAAGGTATCTGCGGTATGTGCTCTCTTTACATCAACGGACGCGCACACGGCCCTGAAACCGGCACTACTACATGTCAACTACACATGCGTAGTTTTACGGACGGAGACACCATCTATGTAGAGCCATGGAGATCGCGTGCATTCCCGATTGTCAAAGACCTCGTCGTTGACCGCTCTGCTTTTGACCGCATTCAGCAAGCTGGTGGTTTTGTATCTGTAAACACCTCAGGTCGTACCATGGATGCCAACGCTATTCCAATTCCAAAACACGACGCAGATAAAGCTTTCGAAGCTGCTGCTTGTATTGGTTGTGGTGCATGTGTTGCTACTTGCAAAAATGGTTCTGCCATGTTGTTTGTAGGTGCTAAAGTTTCACAATACGCCTTGTTGCCACAAGGAAAAGTTGAAGCCCAAGACCGCGTAATCAATATGGTTCGTCAGATGGACGAAGAAGGTTTTGGTAACTGTACCAACACCGGCGCATGTGAAGTAGAATGTCCAAAAGGCATATCCTTGGAAAACATTGCGCGCATGAATCGTGAGTTTTTAAGCGCGTCGCTTACAGCAGACAAATAAGAAATACTAACACAACAAAAAGGGCGGTCAATGACCGCCCTTTTTTATTGCTATATAAACTGAAATTACTTCAGTTTTTGTCCGTCTTTGTTGTACCAACCTTCGTTTTCTTTGATTTCTACAGGTACGTTTGATTGATCGCTCAAGCGCTTTTGGGTGCGCATCCAGAAATAAAAGCCAAAAAAGCCGAGTAGAATAAGTGCTGTATTAAAATAGTTCTGTACGTTTTCAAAAAAGCCAAAAGACCATTGAAATGCATCACCAACTTTGTATACGAAGTCTGTCCAAGCCATGTGTAGTTCTTTTATAGGGCAAATGTACTACAAATTTTAATAAATCAAATGCTGACTTAAATTTCTCCCATCAAAGTAAGC
>JAIPCC010000058.1 GCA_021738405.1 Crocinitomicaceae bacterium
ATTTACAGCTACAATGACTCTCGTAAATCGTTTGATTTTAGGTGGTCAACATACTCCGTTTTGGGGTGGTCAACATGCTCCGTTTTAGGGTGGTCAGCTTAAACCGTTTTCAGGTGGTCAGTATGAGCGTTTTTTCCAACCAGCATCTAAATAGCAAAATGCTTGCAAATATAGCTGGCAACACAGATAAAACCTTATCCCTATTAGGATTACTGGTTCAGAGCATCTGCCTTACAAGCAGAGGGTCGGCGGTTCGAACCCGTCAACCCCCACAACAAAACCCAGTATTCTTAATAGAGTACTGGGTTTTTTATTTTGTTTCGCTCCTCTCCCCCCAACTTTTGGTTATGATCCTTTAAAAGCACATGTGCGTTTAATGAACAACTTTTAATAGTAATACCCCTATTTTATAATTGTATGTAAATCATTTTATAACATACATTTAAAATGAAATCAAGCAAACATCATGAACTTTGACACAATCTAAAAACTACTTTATGATGAAAAGAAAATTACTTATTGGATCGTTGCTTACCATAGCAGCTAGTCCGATTTTTGCGCAAGTTGGTATGGATATAGATACTACTCGTGAGCAAAGTGTGAAAGAGGTTCGCGTGATTTCCAGCTATGGCAAGGACCGCAAAACACCTGTAGCGATGTCAACTGTGAACGCGAAGCAAATCTCTGAATTATATGGCGGTTCTGCAGAATTACCCGAAGTATTGAAACTAACCCCAGGCGTATACGCTACCAAAACTGGTGGTGGTGTAGGAGATTCCCGCATCAATATCCGCGGTTTTGACCAACGCAATGTAGCGGTAACCATCAATGGCATTCCAGTAAATGACATGGAAAACGGTTGGGTTTATTGGTCAAACTGGGCAGGTTTGGGTGATGCCGTTTCAACCATCCAAGTTCAAAGAGGTCTTGGTGCGTCTAAATTGGCTATCAACTCTGTGGGTGGAACAATGAACATCATTACAAAAACCACCGATGCCAAAGCAGGTGCTTCTGTACTTACTTCCATGACTGATTATGGCCAGTACAAAGTAATGGCTTATGCATCTACAGGTTTGATGGAAAACGGATTTGCTTTAACAACTGTGTTGTCAAAAACAGCCGGCGATTCTTATGTAGACGGTACCTGGATCAATGGCTATTCTTACTTCTTTACACTCGCTAAACAACTCAACGAAAAACACCGTTTGGTGCTAACAGGAATTGGTGCGCCGCAATCCCACGGTCAGCGCAGTTCAGGACTTACTCCGGGCCAATACGACACCTTAGATATTCGCTTCAACGGTGACATTGGCTACTATAACGATGGCACATTATTCAATGACCGCGTGAATTACTACCACAAACCGCAGTTTTCTTTGAACCATTATTGGACAGCATCTGAGAAAACAACGATAAGCACTTCATTGTACTACTCTATCGGACACGGTGGTGGTTCTGGTCGTTTGGGTTCTGCATATGCGCGTACCGAAGACGGTTTACTAGACGTTCAAGCGGCTTACGACTACAATGTTGCAAACCCGGAAGCAACGAGTGGTGGTGTGAAATACGCACAGCGCAACTCTGTGAACAACCATTACTGGACTGGCTTGATTTCTACTCTCAATCATAAGGTGAATCAATACATCGACCTTACTTTAGGTTTAGATGCACGTTCTTACCGCGGTGAGCACTTTAGAGAAGTACGTGATCTTTTAGGTGGATCTGCTCGTTTTGACGCAGTAAACGGTTTGGTTGGTGTCAATGAATATGCATCCAACTATGGCAATGTTTTCCACGTAACGCCAGTTGATGAGCGCGTGGCTTATGACAACGATGGATTGGTCAAATATGCTGGTCTTTTCGGACAAGCGGAATACAGCAAAGACAAACTTTCAGCTTTCGTAACAGGAGCAATTAACACCACTGCGAACCAACGTGTTGACCGCATGTTGTACATCAATGACACAACTGGTCGTGGCGAATTGTCTGAAAAAGTAAATATCATGGGTTACTCGTTCAAAGGTGGTGCTAACTACAACATCAATGCCAACCACAACGTTTATTTCAACGCTGGTCATTTCTCTCGCGCACCATTCTGGACATTCGTTTTTGTCAATAATTCTAACGATGTTGTTCAGAACTTGCTCAATGAGAAAGCTGAATCATTTGAACTCGGTTATGGCTTCCGCAGCGAAAAAGTTGCAGTCAAAGTCAATGCCTACCTCACGAATTGGAAAGATAAATCTTTATTATCTGGCAACATCACAGGCCCTAATGGCACCATCACACGTGCTTTGATGTCTGGAGCAAATGCAACACACAAAGGCGTAGAAATTGAGTTCAATACACGACCAATCAAAGGTCTTGAACTAGGTGGCGTTGTTTCGCTCGGTGACTGGCGCTGGGTTGGTGACATCAATGCAACTGTATACTCAGAAATTGATCCAACACAATCAGTTACAGTTACTTCTTATGTAGACGGTATTCACGTTGGCGATGCACCTCAAAACCAATTTGGTTTACAAGCGCGTTATCAAATTACCAAAGGCTTGTACGTTGGTGCAACATGGGTATATAACGATAAATTCTACTCCAACTTTGATCCATCTAAAAAGACAGATCCAGAAGACCGTGTAGATGCATACCAAATCCCTTCATACTACAACCTCGATGCACGCATTGGATATGAAATGAAATTTGGTGACCGTGTACTCAACTTAGGCATCCAAGGATTCAACATCACCAATGTTAAATTCTTGTCAGACGCTACCGATTTAGATGGTACAGCTTTCGCGTATGGCTTTCCAGGTTTTGGTCGCAACTTTAATTTCACTGCGAAGTTTACCTTCTAAGCGAACTTTAACTATAAATTAATACTAAAAAGCCTTGTCGTTTCTCTCGACAAGGCTTTCTTTGTAATATGAATTTAATAAATAGAGAACTCAGCTGGCTATCTTTTAACGAACGCGTCTTGCAAGAAGCGATGGACCCAAGTGTTCCGCTTACTGAGCGCATGCGGTTTTTGGGCATTTACTCCAACAACCTCGATGAATTTTTTAGGGTGCGCGTTGCGAACCTGAAAAGAGTAATGGATTTCAAGCAGGAGAATGTACAAGGCTACAAAGGCACTGCAGAGGAACTCTATGTTGAAATTCGCAAGGTAGTTTTGCGCCAACAACAGCTTTTTGAAAGCGCTTATCAAGAAATCAAAACAGGTTTTCAGACCGAAGGCATCTATTTTATTGATGAGTCTGGTTGCACCGACAAAGAACTCGTCGAGCTAGACGATTTTTTTCACGACAAACTCAAGCATGCGATTTTCCCGATCATGCTCGACAAAAAAAGACCACTGCCTAAACTCCGAGATTACGCCATTTATTTAGGTGTCAAGATGGTGAGCGCCGCAAAAGTACGCTACGCCCTCATTCAGATCCCGACCGAATACAGCCGCTTTTTCATCCTCAATCGGGAGGCGCATACCAATGTGATCCTCATCGACGACATCATTAGACTATACCTCAACGACATCTTTTCGGTATATCAGCCCGAGCGTGCAGAAGCCTTTACCTTCAAGTTTACACGCGATGCCGAACTCGATCTAGACGACGACCTCTCGCTGTCATTTTTCGAGAAAATTGAAAAAAGCATCAAGCAGCGCAAGAAAGGACTACCCGTTCGTTTTGTCTACGACGCCGCCATGCCCGAAGATTTATTGACTTTTTTACTACAACAACTCAAGCTCAAAAAAGGCTTCAACACCATTCCTGGTGGGCGCTACCACAACTTCAAGGACTTCATGCGCTTCCCAGACTTTGGCCATACAGCCTATCGTTTTAAAGCGCAGCCTCCTGTGCAGCATCCCGCATTCCGAACAGGCAAGAGCCATATCGCCACAATTCTCAAACAAGATGTCTTATTGCACTTTCCTTTTCAACAGTTTGACCACGTTGTAGACCTATTGCGCGAGGCCAGTCTTGACCCAAAGGTAAAAGACGTAAAAATCAATATTTACCGCGTCGCCAAGAATTCAGAAATCATGAATGCCCTACTCGCTTGTATCTTCAATGGCAAGCACGTTACGGTCGTTTTTGAACTCCAGGCGCGTTTTGACGAAGAAAACAACCTTTGGTGGAGCAACCGCCTCAAAGACAACGGTGCCAACGTCATTTACGGACTGCAAAACCTAAAAGTGCATTCTAAGCTCTTGCAGATCAAGCGCATTTCAGAAGCTAAAATCCAATACATCACCTATATCGGTACCGGTAACTTCAATGAATCTACAGCTACTGTCTATACCGATCTAGCCCTACTCACCGCTGATAAAGAAATCTCTTTAGAAGTGAGTCGCGTGTTCAGCATGCTCGAAAACAACCTCGAACGCCACGCCTTCCGCCACCTGCTCGTTTCGCCTTTCAATACCCGCCGCAAATTACTCGCCCTTATCGAGCGCGAAATCAAGTTTGCCAAGGCCAAAAAACCCGCTCATATCCGCCTGAAATTCAATAATCTTACGGATATCCGCATGATCGATAAATTGTATGCCGCAAGCAAAGCTGGTGTCAAAATTGAGCTGATTATCCGCGGTATTTGCTGCCTGAAGCCAGGCGTGAAAGGCTTGAGTGATAACATCACGGCCATTAGTATCGTAGACCGCTACTTAGAGCATACCCGCTTCTTTATCTTTAGCAACAACGGCAAGCCGGAATATTTCATTTCGAGTGCCGATTGGATGGAACGCAATCTAGACCAACGCGTCGAGGTGGGCACAATAGTCAAAGACCCCAAAATTCAAAAAGAAATTGAACTCATTTTTGAGTACCAATGGAAAGGCAGCGTCAAGGCCAGAAGTATTTCTGCCGACTACAAAAACGCCTACTCTAAGCGCAACTTACCGCCGTTTCATGCGCAGCAAGAGTTGTACGCTTATTACAAAGCGCTTTCAGAAAAAATAACGGAGTAAGCCTAACTTTTGCCTGAGTGTCTCGAACTCCACACCTGGTTCGTAGGCCGCCCTACCCTCTTTTTGAAAAGCATTGAGGATATCTATGAGGATTTGCTCCGTTTCATTTGGAAACAAGAGCGGCGCTTGTTGCTGCTGTGTAAGCCAGTAGTTGATTTGTCTGTGGTAAATGAGGTCGAGTTCCGGGATGGTGGTGGCGCCAACATCTGCGGCACCCAAAGCATTACAGGTTTGTTCGTAGTGCCCTTTCATCGGGATCACCATTGTTTTCTTTCCTAAAAACAAAGCCTCGGAAGGCAGTTCAAAACCTGCACCACACAACACGCCTGTTGCACTAATGAGACTCTGCTGAAAGCGCTGTTGGCTAATGGGCTCGATAAAAACGTTGTCTACCCTATATGCATAAGACGCATGCTTTGAAAAAACTTCCCATTTGACATCAAATTGGCGCAAGAAATGCATCAGGATGTCGTCGTGGTAACCTGGCAAATAAACGGTATAATGCCCTTGATCTGTCGGTTGAGCGTCTCGGATTTCATGCCTGATCACCGGGGTAAAGACGCGCTCGTCATAAGACTTGAAGTGAAAACCGTATTTGTGTTTTGACGGTGTATAATGTTGTAGCACATAGCGCCCGAATGCAGCTCTTTCTTTTGGTTTAGGCGCCAACGGATGCACTACCGCTGCCTGATGGCTCAGTTCAATGCAAGGTACGCCGCTGAGCAAGGCAGACCAAGCCGATACGGGTTCAAAATCGCTGAGAACGAGGTCGTATTTTTGAATCGGAAAGGACCTAATTTCTCGAATGAGGTCTATCGGGTGGGTGTTTTTAAGTGACTTGAGTATACTGATGTCGCCATTCTTGCCGCTAGAAAACGTGAGACCCGTGCGTTGATAATTGATGTCAAATGCGGCTTGAATTTGCGCTTGATTGCCGCTAATTAAGGTATCTACCTGCACGTGTTTTTGCAAGAGCGGCACAATTTCATGGGCGCGGCTTAAATGGCCATTGCCCGTTCCTTGGATGGCATATAAAACCCGCATGCTAATTGGCGTAAAATTCCGAAACAACTTCTTTCAAGAGCACCTCATAATTGAGCGCGTCGCGGTGTTCTTCTTTCATTTGCAGCACATCTTCCTTGACATTCTGGTCGTGCTTGTAAAGTGTCCATTCTTGGTTGTGGTATTCCAAAGCCGTTGAGTTCTCGACCCAATCTCCAGAGTTGAGATAAAGTACCTCCAAACCTTCTTTGCTCGTCATTTTGCGAATCTGAGGCTGATGGATATGCCCGCAAACCACATATTGGTAATTCGAAAAACAGGCAATCTCAGCAGCCGTCTCTTCAAAATTATTGACGTACTTTACCACACCTTTGACGCTGTTTTTTACTTTTTGAGAGAGCGAGATGCGGCCTCTACCCAAGCGTTCTGAAACCCAATTCATGAAGGTATTGAGCATGATTAGCAAATCGTAACCTTTTCCGCCGAGTTGGGCGAGCCATTTGGAATGCTTCATGGTGGTATCAAAAACATCGCCATGGAAAATCCAGGCTTTACCGGTTGGCAAGTCCAAGATCAGTTTATTCTGTATTTCGAAATCCCCCATCTTGAAGCCCTTGAATTTGCGCAAGGTTTCGTCATGGTTGCCCGTGATGTAATACACTTTGGTGCCGTGTGTCAGCATAGAAGCAATGGTTTTGAGTACTTCCATGTGTGCCGCTGGAAAATACCGTTTGCTGAACTGCCAAATATCGATGATATCGCCATTGAGCACCAATGTTTCCGGATGAATACTCTTGAGGTAAGACACCAACTCGGCTGCTCTCGACCCATAGGTCCCGAGGTGCACATCCGAAATCACAACTAAATCAACTTTGCGCTTCATGGTTTTTTTTGGTAAAGATCAGCTTGTGATGTTTCTTTGATTTTAAGTAAAAGTTAATCTTCGCTAGATCTTTCAAAATCAAATTGTTGATAACGAAAAAAGGGACTCGTTAAGTCCCTTTTTTTTTCTGGTAAAATTGAATTATTGTTTGATCACTCTTTGCGTTTTCATTTGATCTGCTCCTGTTAATTGCAGTAAATACATGCCACTTGGGTAATGGGTCATATCCAACAAAATTGGACTTGTATAAACACTTGTTTGACTGAACAATTTCCCATCCAAGTTACGTAGCGTTACGTCGAGTAAAGTTCCTTCGAATTCAATTCGCAACATACTATTTGTTGGGTTCGGGTAAACTTCAAAAGTGAAAGGCTCCTCTTCTAGACCTAAACATGGGTCTGAACTAATTACCACACTATCTGTAGCCTGACAACCGTTGCTATTGAATCCTGTTAAAATAAAAGTACCCGGTTGAGAAACAGAAAGGATGGAAGCACTACTGCCGGTGCTCCAAGTAATAGACTGCGCACTTCCACTTGCGGCAAGCGTAATAGGAAACTGATCTTCACAAACAACTTGATCCAAACCAGCATTCACAACTGGGGAATTAAGCAAGTTCACTTGAAATACGCCAGCGTTTTGGCAACCATTTGCGTCGCTTACTTGTAGGTCAAAAGTACCAGCTGAGCTTCCTGTTAGGGCCTCAGTTGTTTGTCCGTTCGACCAAAGATAAGTCAAAGAAGAACCTGTGGCATTAGACATTATGGAGTAAGGTAGACTTGCTGTACAAACACCAACAATAGTGTCTTGTACTAAAACTGGCACAGGTAGTATGCTAACTTGTGTTGTTGCTGAATTGTTACAACCCGTAGTTAGGTCTGTAACCACAACACTATATGCACCCGGAAGTGACACGGCAATGGCATTGGTTTGTTCACCTGTATTCCAAGAGAAACTGGCGTTTGAGGCAATTGATGTAACCGCGACAGGAAGGTTATTGGCACAAGCGGAAAGTTGTGCAGCTAAGGTTAGCAATGGTAATTCATTCACGATAACTTGTAGGGTATCATTGGCGCTGCAACCCGCAGCAGATGTTCCTGTAACAGTAAATAATTGCGTTCCAACAAATGGCGATACATAACTTCCATTAAGCGCGTTGTTGCTCCAGGTATAGCTAAGCGCACCACTCGCGTTCAATTGAATAGAATCACCAGCGCATATAGTTAAATCTAAACCGGCTTGTGTTGCAGGTAAGGCATTCACGGTGAGCTGAACTGCATCTTGGGCTTGGCATCCTGTTGTGGAGTTGACCCCTGTAATGGTATACGTATTGGTTCCTGAAAAGCCTTGCGTGCTAATGTTGAGTAGTGTTCCTGCTTGACCATTATTCCAGATATAGTTTGTTGCCGTTCCACTAGCCTGAAGATTCACGACGGCTCCAGAACAAACGCTTTGGTCATTACCGGCATTAACTTGTGGCAAAGGATTCACGACTAAATTAAAAACTGCTGAAGTATCCGAACAACCTAGGGCTGTATTTTGAACTGCAACCTTGTATGCACCTGAAGTGTTGGCAACAAAACTTGTACCAATTGCACCTGTAACAGCTTGGCCGTTGGCAACCCACTGATAATTGACATTAGGCTGATTGTTTACAGCTAATGTTGCAGTTTGCCCTGCACAGATTGCACTCGCATTGGATGTGATCACTGCACCTGATGCCACCGCACAAGAGTTCATTTGATAAATTGATAAGGTAGAGCTCACTTCATTGGCCAATAAAACCAAGTGCTGTCCATTCGGTGAATCTTGTGCATCGATAACAATAATACCTTCGGCGCCCAAATCCGGACCGTTTGGATTGCTAGCCGATCGGTTGTTTGCATACCCAACATAAATTGGTGTTGCAGGATTGTCAATGTTAAAAATCATCACACCGCCAATACGCTCTAATGAAGCAAAAACATAATGATGACCGTTGAAAGTATGCACTGCAATACCCTCTACTTCAGGACCTTTATCGTCTGAACGATTTTTTAGGGCTGGTGTACCAACCGTATTAGAAGCATTGAACAAGGCACCAAAAGTAGGATGATTTGCCGTAATTTGTTCGATTAAATCCTTAGAGTCAAACACTTGCGCACCAGTTAAAGGATTCCAAATACTGAAAGATCGCCCACTCATGACATGCAACTCATCGTAATCTCCATCACCGTCTGTATCGCCAGAATATTTAAGTGCAGAGAGACGACCTAAGAATTTATTGTTGCGCAATATGGCTGCATCGGGAAAAGCAGCTGCATCTAGTGCATTGAAAGTGCTCGATGAAATACGGTTCGCATCTACAACTGCACCAAATTCACGAGAATCACCCTCATTGGCTGTAAACAAATATTCTTGACCATTGATTGTTTTGTAAGTCATGGCATCTGGCATATATGCTCCCTTGATAGGTAAATCACCAGTAATCAAAACCATTCCACTTTGATCCGATGCATCGAGTGCATTGTTTGAACCTGCAGCGTAAGATGAATAACCAAATGGGGTTAAGGAAACAATTGTATTGGTAAGCAAGTCAATGGTCATTAAGGCATTGTTTTCTTGCAAGGTGACGTAAGCTTTGGTGTTGTCTGTAGAAATAGCAATATATTCTGGTTCTAAATCTTGAGCAACACTTGCACTTGACGTAAAAATGCGGATTCCTTGTGCGCGCAGCGCGACTTCCTGCCCATTAAATTGGCTTAAGGAAATATTAGTGACGTTGGATTGAGTGAGTGCTGCAATGCCACCAGAAATATTGATAATAGAAACAGAACCCTCAGGATCGGTTGTGTAAGTAGCATTCGGTTCACCTTCGTTTGCAGTCAATATTTTGGTGTAATCTTGGTTGAAGGTAATCATGTCTGGCATAGCGCCAACGGTAACTTGGTTTTGAAAAACACCATTTTGATCAAAGAATACAACCGCACCATTCAATTGTGGATTCGTGTTTTCAACTGCTGCCGCAACAATTCCGTTTTTCGCAACAATCGAATTGATCCCTCCATAAGGCGCCATAGAAATACTGGTGATCAGAACTGGCGCTGCAGGATTACTAAAGTTGACGACATCCATTTTTTGACCAATACTATTGGCTATATATAAACGATCTGTAGATGGGTCAAAAGCGACAATTTCAGCGGAGTTTGTTCCGGTTGCACCATTTGAATAACTCGAAAGCAATTGCAAATTAAGCTCATTGCTTGGTGTTGGCGCTACATAATCATTGTCTTTGATAAAAATAATACTGTAATTGTTGGTCAAAGAGGCCGTTGCATTTTCAGAATTGAGCAACTTCACAACAATGCGTTCTGCCTTTTCAGCAAGCGCATCATCAATAATTTGTATCGGTAAGTTGAAAACACCATTAGAAGCAGCCGGAACAACCAAAGAATTTGTCCAAGTAAAATCGCTGTTTACTGCTGTGTTGTGGTATACTGAGAAACCAAGTTGAATGGTAACCGACGCCTGATTGGCATTCGCTACTGTTATTGGAACTTGAACGGTTCCTGCGTTTTCATTGACTGCAAAGAAGTTGCTTGCCGAAGCAATAGATACATCTACCGGTGCTTCAAACACACGAACCAAATCAAAACGCGAGGTACCTGAAGTAGAATAGGTGCTCGTTGAGCGGGCGGCTAAATAGGTTCCTGCAACAGGGTCAAAAGCAGCAACAACTCTAAAAGCTAAATTTGGCTTATTGTTAAAATTACTATTAGCTGCAAAGGATACAGATCTATAATGCCATGTGTCACCGGTACCTGTTGCCTGCGGGGTAAAGGTAAATGTGGTGGTATCAACCCACACTGCTGTTCCGCCTGTCGTTGCACCGGTTTGATCTAAAGTATATTGCAATACCCAAGTATTTGGGGCAGTATTGCTCAAGCGCTGCCAAAAAGAGATGCCAATTCTTGAAAATCCTGTTGTGTTGGCATTGATTTGAACGCCACGTGTTTTGGATGCGGTTCCTTGTGTTGGCCAACCTGTTGCGTTGAAGCCTGAATTATCTGTGGTATTTGACTCTATAGGTAATGTAGCCCCAGTATATCCTGTAGCATAAGTTGAGGTGCATCCACCTACTACATCAAAAGAACCTAAACCCGCTACCGGTAGGTTTGTTCCGGTCGCAGCATTTGCGTCATTAGTTGCGGAATTGAAATCCCAGTGTGTCACTAAGGATTGCTGTGCAAAACCAAAAACTGGCAAAGCCAGCATTAAAGCAAATAGTCTTCTATTCATCTCTTGAATTTTAAGACAAAATAAGTGCCTTAAAATCAAGTGTATATTTCTTAAATATAAAACTTATGTATTCTTTTTATGAAGCCATTAATGCAATCAATTGATCCACCAAACTCGGATCCAAAAGCGTACTGGTGTCGCCTAAATTGGTGGTCTCTCCCTCTGCAATTTTGCGCAAAATGCGGCGCATGATTTTACCACTGCGCGTTTTGGGCAGGCCAGGCACAAATAAAATTTGATCGGGCTTGGCAATTGGGCCAATAATTCGCGACACCGTTTGCAGGATATCTTGCTTGGTCAAATTGGCATCGCCGTGGGTATCTTCGATGATGACGTAGGCAAAAATACCCTGCCCTTTGATGTCGTGTGGGTAGCCCACCACCGCGCTCTCAATGACACCCGCGTGCATATTGATGGCGTTTTCGACTTCTGCCGTGCCAATGCGGTGGCCGCTCACGTTCAAAACGTCGTCTACCCTACCCGTAATGCGGTACATGCCTGCTTCGTCTCTGAGGCAGCCGTCGCCCGTAAAATAGAGGTTGGGATAGGTCGAGAAGTAGGTTTGACGGCAGCGCTCGTGGTCGTTGTAGGTACTTCTGATGATGCCTGGCCACGGAAACTTGATGCACAAATTGCCATTGACGCCATTGCCTTCAATCTCCTGACCGTTCTCATCGACCAAACAAGGCTGAATACCCGGCAGCGGCAAAGTAGCATAAGAAGGCTTTGCAGGTGTGACGCCCGCTAAATTAGAGATCATGACGCCGCCTGTTTCGGTTTGCCACCAGGTATCGACAATTGGGCAGCGCTTCTGGCCGATATGTTCGTTGTACCAATGCCAGGCTTCCTCATTGATCGGCTCCCCTACTGACCCCAGTACTTTTAAAGATCTCAGGTCTTTTCCTTTGATCGGATCGAGACCAAAACTCATCAGGCTGCGAATGGCAGTTGGCGCGGTGTATAAGATGTCCACTTTGAATTTTTCCACGACCTCCCAAAAACGACCTGCGTCTGGCCAAGTGGGCACGCCTTCAAACATGAGTGTGGTGGCGCCTGCGCTCAGTGGGCCGTAAATGATGTAGCTGTGGCCGGTGATCCAGCCGATATCTGCTGTGCAAAAATGAACCTGCCCCGGTTGGTACTGAAACACATTGACAAACGTGTAGTTGGTCCAGACCATATACCCAGCGGTGGTATGCACCACGCCTTTTGGTTTGCCCGTGGAACCTGAGGTGTAGAGGATAAACAAAATATCTTCAGCATCCATCGCTACCGCAGGCACATCTGGGTTGCACATGGTTTCTACCTTTTTGATTTCGTCTTCCCACCAAACATCTCTGCCTTTCAACATCGCAACTGGTGTGTGGGTGCGGGTGCAAACAATCACCTTCTGAATGGTTTTGTTTCCAACCAACGCATCGTCCACCACGCTTTTCAAAGCAATATCTTTCGACCCTCTAAACGCACCGTCGCAGGTCACAATGAACTGCGCCCCTGCATCGTCGAGCCTATCGGCAATGGCTTGGGCAGAAAAACCACCAAAAATCACGGAATGAATTGCTCCTATTCGGGCACAAGCAAGCGTGGCAATGGCTAATTCGGGGATCATGCCCATGTAAATACAAACGCGATCGCCTTTTTGAACGCCGTTGTTGAGCAAAACGTTGGCAAATTGTTGAACCTTGAAATGCAATTCATTGTAGGTCAATACCCGATGCTGCTCCTCTGGATTATTCGACTCCCAAATAATGGCAGGTTCATTGCCTCTCGTTTCCAAATGGCGGTCCAAACAATTTTCGGTGATATTGAGTTGCGCACCTTTGAACCATTGAACAGAAGGCTCGCTGAAATTCCAATCGAGAACGGTATCCCATTTTCTTTTCCAAGTAAAATTTTCAGCAATATTTGCCCAGAAAGTTTCAGGGTTTTGCACGCTTTGAGCGTAGGCTTTTTGATATTGCTCCATCGTTTGGAGCTGATAAGGGAAATTCATCTTAGCAAGTTTGTGCTAAAATAACGAGAAATCACAAGCTACTTGATTTCAAAAGCCACTTCATTGCGGCGACCAATGAAATCCCAAGGTGCATTGTAGCCCATGTAAATCAAGTTGTCTTGATGAGCGATGCCCTCCTGACGCAAAAGCGCCCTCAACTCCTCCGCCTTTTCTGAAATTTTAACATCGTTGGTATAGCCTCCAAAACGCAGCACAGCAAGGGTACGTTCCGCTTGTTTGGCGATCTTCACATTCTGGCTATTCGGATTCGGCAGCGCATCCATGCTATATTGCTTCGGCATCACAAAAGCTACTTGGGTCTTGGCACCCATCTCCATCACAACCGGTGTAGTCATGGCAATTTTCTCCCCCTTCTCATTGCCACCAAAGATATATCCAGCCACCCTTCTGAAGCCCAAACTACTGTTTTCACTGTAAGTACTCGAATCCAAATCAGTTTGCGCCAAAACCAAACTCGGGTAGCGGCGGATCTCTGCTTTTTTTGAAAGTACACTGAGCACTTCATACTCAGGAGTTTCTATCGATGAACGCATAATGGAGAGCAATAAAATGAATAAAAGCCCGATAACGGAAAGGACAACAAGTAGTTTTTTCAAGCGCTTTTTTTCTTTAATAACATTGCAATTGCAAAAAAGTTCTTATCTTTGCAGTCGAAATCGGCCTCGTAGCTCAACTGAATAGAGCATCAGATTACGGCTCTGAAGGTTTCAGGTTTGAATCCTGACGAGGTCACTAAAGCGGAGATTTGATCAATTTTGATTGGATCTCCGTTTTTTATTTCCGATAAAACCTTTGATAATGAATGTGTTAAGTGAAAAAATACATTCGTTCGAAAAGTTAGAACTCGCCCCTTTTGCTTGTCGTAAGTGAATCCATCTGGAAACAAAATGTGTTGCAACTTGTGCTTATCAAACATATTTGGAAAAAACGCTCATACTGACCACCTGAAAACGGTTTAAGCTGACCACCCTAAAACGGAGCATGTTGACCACCCCAAAACGGAGTATGTTGACCACCTAAAATCAAACGATTTACGAGAGTCATTGTAGCTGTAAAT
>JAIPCC010000059.1 GCA_021738405.1 Crocinitomicaceae bacterium
GCCAACCAACACAGTCATTTCAGGTGCAGTAAGGCCCAGTAATTGTGCTTTATCGACCATTAACTCTTCTGTCGTGAAGGTATATTGCTTCTTTTTGTAGTTGCGGAAGGCATCTGCCATTGGCTCTAGCACCGCAAAAGAGTTGACATCAGTTTGTGCTTGCGTTGCATCCATGCGTCCGGGCGTAAATGGCACCGCCACGTTTACACCTGCGTTTTTGGCTGCTTGCTCCAATGCCGCTGCACCTCCAAGTACAATCAAATCGGCCATTGAAACTTTTTTAGCGCCACCTTTCGCATTGAAATCAGCTTGAATCTTAGCGTATACCGCCAATACTTTGGTAAGTTGTGCTGGGTTGTTTACCGCCCAAGAGCGCTGTGGCTCAAGTGCAATGCGTGCGCCGTTTGCACCGCCTCTGCGGTCGGAGTCGCGGTAGGTAGAAGCAGAAGCCCATGCGGTCTCAACGAGTTCGCTTGTGCTCAAACCTGACTTTAAAATTTGTGCTTTCAAGTTGGCAATATCTGCAGCGTCCACAAGTGCGTGGTTGAGCACCGGAATTGGATCTTGCCAGATGAGTGCTTCTTTGGGTGCTTCTGGACCTAGATAACGCGTTACTGGGCCCATATCGCGGTGCGTTAGCTTGAACCATGCTTTGGCAAATGCTTCTTCAAAAGCTTTAGGGTCTTCCATAAATTTTTTGGAAATCGGACCATAAATTGGGTCAAAACGCAAGGCGAGGTCAGTGGTGAGCATGGTTGGTTTGTGCTTCACGTTCGGATCAAAAGCATCCGGAATGATTTTATCCTCTGTTTTGGCAACCCATTGCTTGGCGCCAGCAGGGCTTGTGGTGAGCTCCCACTCATAACCAAATAGAATTTGGAAATAAGAGTGTGTCCAACGTGCAGGCTCGGTAGTCCAGGTAACTTCTAAGCCAGAAGTGATGGCATCTTTGCCTTTTCCACTTTTGTAACTTGAAGCCCAGCCAAAACCTTGCTCTTCGATTGCGGCACCCTCAGGCTCTTTACCCACGTGCGAAGCAGGGCCTGCGCCGTGTGTCTTGCCAAAAGTGTGTCCGCCAGCAATAAGCGCAACCGTTTCTTCGTCGTTCATACCCATGCGTCCAAAAGTTTCGCGGATGTCTTTGGCAGAAGCCAACGGGTCGGGATTGCCGTTCGGGCCTTCCGGATTCACGTAAATCAATCCCATCTGAACAGCAGCCAATGGATTTTCGAGCAAGCGCCCTTGACTGTAGCGTTGGTCATCTAAAAACTTGGTTTCTTTACCCCAATACATATCTTGTTCTGGCTCCCAAACATCGGCGCGGCCGGCAGAGAAGCCATAGGTTTTAAAGCCCATTTCTTCGAGAGCAACATTTCCGGCCAATACCATGAGGTCAGCCCAAGAAATTTTATTGCCATATTTTTGCTTCACAGGCCATAGCAAACGACGTGCTTTGTCTAGGTTACCGTTGTCTGGCCAGCTATTGAGCGGCGCAAAACGTTGCTGACCAGCCGATGAACCACCACGACCGTCGCCAGTGCGGTAGGTGCCGGCGCTGTGCCAAGCCAAGCGAATGAAAAGCGGCCCGTAGTTGCCAAAATCTGCTGGCCACCAGTCTTGCGACTCCGTCAGTACATTTTTGATATCGGCCTTTAAGGCGTAGTAATCTAATGTTGAGAATGCTTTCTCGTATTCAAATCCGGCACCCATTGGGTCGGAAAGTGAAGAGTGCTGACGCAAAACGGTCAAATCTAATTGATTGGGCCACCAATCGCGGTTGGTATTGCCATTTGAATTTACCACAGGATTGCCGTTTGCAGCACCTGCTGGCGGCGGCGTTGCGCCACCATGCATCACCGGACATTGCCCAGCTGCTGCTGGCGGTGGGGGTGGCGGCGTGTTGACTCTTTTCATTTTCTGAGCGGCGAGATTCAAAGCCAAGCCAAAGCTCATGAGTAAATAGACCTTTTTCATATCGATTTGATTAATGTTGTACCCAAAAGTAACACAGTTATTCAATCGATAGCATCGATAGTGTTTATATATAAATAGATAATATTTATAAGGAAATAAAGGTCAGAACAATTGGAAAATGATCCGAAGGATAGGAGCGGTCGAATGGCGTTTGCACAACTTGATACCGAATAGAAACGAGCTCGGGGCTCCCGAAAAGATAATCTATAATTTTATCATCGGATTCAGACAACGTAAAGGCGTTAAAGGTCGGTCCAGAACAAAGTTCTCTATGCCTGATTGAACAAGATAAATCACTAAAATGACGACTCAACAACTGATACACATAGCTATCAGGCTCCGCATTGAAATCACCTAAAAGCAAAAGTGGTGCAGCCACCTCTTGGGTTAACTCTGCAAACTTTTCGACAAGTAATTCGGCTGAATGTAAGCGTGCATCGGTTCCCATATGGTCAAAATGGGTATTCAATACCCAAAGTTTTTTGCGGTCGTATTTGCTTTCCAACAAGGCATAAGTGCAAATTCTGTTGAGCGCCGCATCCCAACCTTTTGAAGGGAGCGCTGGCGTAGGAGAGAGCCAAAAAGTACCACTTTGCAGCAGTTGATAGCGCGTCGTGTCATAAAAAATAGGCGCAAATTCTCCCGCTTCTTTTCCGTCGTCGCGCCCAACACCTACCGCAAGATAGGAGGGGAGCGCCACTTTCAAGTCTTCTAGTTGCTTGTTCAACACCTCCTGAAAACCGATGATTGTTGGGCGTTCTTTTTGAAGCTGTGCTACAATTGGATCTTTTCTTTGCGACCAATCAGGCGCTAAGTCAGAATGACCGTCGTAACGGATGTTGTAGGAAATGGCTTTGTGTAGTTCGGGTTGTGACCAAGTAGTCTGTAGAAAAACTAAATTGAACAGGATAATGAGCAAATACTTCATCCTTGAAAATTACAAAATGATTTACTTTGTTCATGCCCTCTTGAATTGTTTTTTTATAGTTTTGAATCCAATTGTTCTAATATCATGAAATCAAACCCCAACATCTACCGCTTGCTCTATGCAGGCTTCACGCTCTTTGGCATCTACAAATTGGCTACCCTTAACTACGGCGAAGCGGCTATGCATTTAGGCATCGCTTTGGCCTTCGATCCTTTTGACCAGACAATTACTTGGAAAGCACGCCCACTTTGGCAGCGCGCCTGGTTGGTGGTGCATTTAGCACTTTGCGCTGGTGCCTTAGGATTTGAGATCGGGATGAATGATAAATAGATTGCATTCAGCACAAGTCTTACGCTTTCGTTTGCAACTTTTGAAACTTTTGAGAGATATAATACATCCCGACGCCAAAAGCAACACCAATTAAAATCAGCAATTGTGCAAATACGCCTTCGGCACTGAAAGACAACTTTAAAAGTATCGTTGAAATCACAAAACTTGAGTTGCGCATGATCAGGGCGTAATCATCAGTGTAGAAAAGCGACAAGAGCAATATAAGTACGTCGCTCACAATCAACAAAGAGAAGAAATGATCGAAAAAGATGCCATTTAAATTCAAGGCTGAGCCTAATGAATAGTTGCCTGATGCATGCAGTAAATAATCAGCAAGTGAATAGATACCCAAGAGAAACGAACTAAGCAACAAAAGCACTGTGATGATTTTCTTGGCGCGAATGAAGCGTTGAACAGATTGAATCTCGGGTTCTTCAGTGTTTTCATGCAAAGGCCTAAAGCGATTACAGAGTTTGTAAAAAATATAAATCAATAGAAACACCAGCACTACTGTAATGAGGTCACCTAATAATTTACTGTATTCACCTTGGTCGGGCCAAGCTTGCAGCAAGGGCAGGTGCGTAATGTCTTTAAAGATTCCTCTGATCAAAATCAGGGTGATGATTTCATACTGTTTTCCGATGTAAATACTTGTGGATTTTGGCAAATAGTACAGCAACAGAAAAGCTTCGAATACCAATAGGAATGAAAAGGGTGTGTAAAGTGCATTAATAGGACTTGAAAACAATTTATCTGCTGGCCCTTCCCAAACATATTGGTGTAAAATGTACAAGCCTAAATGCCCCAAAAAGCTAATAATGGCCACATAAAGCACCACTTTACTTAATTTTTCCTTGAATGTAGGCGTAAGGAAATACGAGAAGTATTTTAAGTAATTCATTATTAGCAATTTATGCTAATGTAGTGCTTTAAACGATGCTACGGATGTAATCTGCAAAAAGAATTTAAAACGCGTGCGAATGAAAGCTTTTGACCTCTGCTATCATACTGTGGTAGTAGCGATACCATTTGCCCTGCCCAAGTTGCTTCGCTTTCTGATGAATCGGGTTTTTGGCCCACTCAGCAATTGCCTCTTTGCTTTGCCAGTAACTGATAAACGTTCCGCGGCCCTCGTGTTTCATGCTTTCGTAGCCTAAAAAACCAGGGATTTGCTTGACTAATTCTAAGGTTTCAGTGTCGTAAGCTTCATATCCTTCTAAGTCATCGCTTAAATAATAGTTGAAAATGGAAGCGTAGAAGGGTGCCTTGGGTGGGGTGGAGGTGTGCCAATTGATCATGTTTAAAGGTAATTTTTTAGTTTTAATTATGGCGAATTCGCCATAATTAAAAATCTAATTTCTTCAAATTTTCAATCGTTTGGTTCGACTTACTTTGTAGTAAAGTCAACTGTTGTATGGCAATTTGATTCAATTTCAAAAGTCTTTTTGCTTGTGTCAAACCTTCTTGAATAAACAACGCATTTAGGTTTTCCAGATTAATGAGGCAAATCAATTGTTCTATTGTGGCAGCATCCCTGATTTTTCCCTTGAAGTCAGGATTTTGTTTTTTAAAGGCCCGCGCAGTTTTTCCGAACAAGGCCACATTGATTACATCAGCTTCACTTGCATAAATAACCAATGCTTGTTCTGGGGAAATTTCATTAGGAACCAAATGCTTCTGTATTGAGTTTGCATGTATGAGGTGATTCACCTTTGCCAATTCCCGCTTTGCAGTCCAACCAAATGCCTTCTCCTTTTCGGCTTTGATACGCTGAAATTCACGGATCAAATAAATTTTAAATTCAGGACTGATCCACATTGCAAATTCAAATGCGATGTCTTTGTGTGCATAAGTACCGCCATAACGTCCTGGCTTGGCTTGTAGAGAGATAGCATTGGTTTGTTCAACAAAATCTTTAACACTTATCTTGAAATTATTGAGGCCCGCCTTCGTTTTAATTATGGCGAATTCGCCATAATTAAAACCCGGATTGGTGAGTTGTTCCCATATACCAATATATTCCAAAGTATTGCGATTTCTCAACCAATCGGTCACAAAAAAAGCGCCATCTTTGGCCTTCATCATATCTGTCAAACAGATGTATTCAAATCCGTTCGTCTCCATCATTTGAATGGAGGTATCGTGTACAATCAGTTTTTTCATAGCCTTCATTTAAAAGGCTAAACTAATGAAGATGAAATAATTAAGCTTCAGTAGATTTACGGAGCAAACTTGTTTATTTCAAGAATTTTGAAGTGTTAAAAACTCAGCGAAAAACCAAGTTTAAATCCGTTTACCTGAAACTTCGGGTCGTATCCAACGGCATCTGCAGGCTTGAGGCCGTAGAAAGTTTGACTCAAGGTGATGTGACGCTGATAAGACAAGTCGATGTTGAATGAGCCACCTTGTTTGAGTATAAAACCGAAACCATGACCAACTGAAAAAACGAGCGTTTTTAGTTCAGTTTTAGGATAGTAATAGCCCGACCATGAACTATTAGGTGTTGTTTCAACGTAGGGAATGCCCGAGTTTTGTAAAATCATGTTCTGAAATTTCAACTCTACAGGAATATAGCGGGCAAGATTGGTTGCTTTGAGATCGTATTCATAGTTGTAGTGAAGGCCAAAATTATAAAATCTAGGGTCAGTTGTAAGGACGCCAACCTCTGCACACGCGCCAAAATAATGACTGCGTGTAAAGTATTTGCCAATCGTTCCTTGCACGCCAATTGCAAAACCTTCAGTGCTGCGCCTTTTCCCAAGCGCGTTCAAATCTAATTTCTCCAAACCGTACAAATAGGTATTATTGAGCCCAATATTATAGCTCAAACCACCAGTTTTACGCGCTCTTAGTGCTTGATTCTTTTTGGTATTGATCGGAAAATTTTGCTTTTCACGGAAGTATTTATATTGTTCCCGACTGAAATTATAAACCCGATTTTGTGTATCTCTAAACGAAAGCCCGCCTCCCTGCGCGTCATAAGCTAAAATCTGCCCTCTCAAAACCGTGCCATCGGTAAGGTAAACGAGGTCGAATACTTCGTAACGCGTAGAGTCTTGAGCCAAAGCGGTATTCGAGAAAAGCAGCACAACAAATGCCACCAAGAGCGTTTTAAATTCCTTCATTTCTTTTTTTTGTAAAACTAAGAATTTTGCCCGACCAAACGAATCGCTTAATTTTAAGCGTTCAACACGCAACCGCAATTCTTATGGCCACACAATTCTCCATCTGCCTCTGGAACAAAGATGCTAAAGGTATGTCACAATACTATCAGCAAATATTTAGCGATTTCAAACTCATTTCAGAAAATCCGATGGCCGCCGTTTTCGAGATCGTTGGAACGCGCTTCATGTGTTTGAATAACGCTGTTCCCAATATTCAATTCAATGAAAAAATCTCATTTGTCTTGACTGTCGACACGCAAGAAGAGATTGACACTTATTGGGATTATTTCTGCTTAGAAGGGCAAGCAGGGCAGTGCGGCTGGCTCGAAGACAAATACGGCGTCACCTGGCAAATTGTACCGAGTATCTTAGGCAAACTAATGACCAACCCCGAAACTGCTCCAAAAGCAACTTATGCCTTTATGCAGATGAGTAAGTTTGATATTGCGAAGCTAGAGGAGGCGGTGAGATAGAAGAAGTCAAAATACCACTTAACATACCCTGAATTATTTGAACCTAACACTATTCGAAAAACTACCAGAACCATTCGGTCTTTGGTAGGAGATATGAACTTCATAAGTGTTTGCGCTTTTGAGTTTTTTTGAAGAAAGCACAAAGGTATTTATACCTTCATTGGCTTTGGATTGTTGCTTTACAAGTACTTTTTCAGATTCAGGATCTCTGATTTCAATGCGGATATCAGCCGGTGCGATGAAATAGATTTCTAGGTTAACTTCGAAAACCTTATTGTTGCTGATTTCCCTGATATTGTCGCGATCCGTTATAAAGGTTCTAGTCCTTTTAATACCGCTTTCAACACCATTAATTTTTGAGTAGGTGATGAAGCCCTCCACATTGCCTGTTTCTATGAAGACCAGCGGAAAAAAGGGCAAAATATTTGTTTTCCAAGGCATTCCGTTTTCATCGCTTTTCACTTGTACAATTCTGGGGTATATAAAAGTACCCACTGTGTCAAAGGTGACACCTTGCAAGAATAGTCCTGGTCCGTTTTGGGTTTCAATCAGTTTCATTTCTGTTTGATATTCTTGAAACGGCACAAACAAAGACCCCATTGTATAACCATCCTTTGTGAGAGGCACTAAAAATTCATTGCTACCGTCCATGCTGCCACTTAAATAGTTGTACCCTTCAGTTTGAAATTTCATTGCCGTTTTGTCTTTCACAACAGTATCTCCTAGATACTTGAAATTTTTGAATTGTTTGTCTTCATATTCGGCCATGTTTGTGGTGTCGTCATACCATTTGCGACGATAAAACAATTGAACTTCATCGCCAACTTGAATGTCAAACCGATTGGAAACCTTCAAATTATTTAGCAAGCCTTCCGAGATATTATTGTAGCAATCAGCCATCAATTTTTTCACATAGTACTGACCATTACCAGTCACCACAAGGGCTTCAAAAAATGGAATGATGACCACATAGATTTCAGCAGCATCTTTCTGAAAATACTTTCTTGGTGTGTTGTCTGTTATAACCGGAGCTTCGTCGCTATGATTACTACTGGTATGAAGCAATTCTAGCGAAATTTGTGTCGATTTACCAAATAGAATACCGGTCTGTTCGCTGGTTGTCTGAAAATTGACTTGATGCACAACCTGCAGATTGCTGTCTAGCAAACAATATGTGCCATTTGCAAAAGATTCGTAGAAGCTGGTGATTTCTTTCTGACCTGCATAATCTGTAAAGTCAGCCATCTGAAATTTCTTATATTGAATAGCTTCAATAACAGTATCTGTAAGATCTGTTCTCACCTGCAATCCAATCAACTTATTCTGCGCATTAAAATAAGTCCCCTTGTAATAAATCTTCGAGTAAGCGCGCTCTTTTGCAGACTGACCAAAAGCAAGATGGCTAATCAGTAAGAGAAGTAGGGTGAGGTAGTGTTTCATTCTTTTATCAAACTGCACATTTTCAAATAATTACTACTTTTAATAAAAAACGTAACATAAAACTAAGCATTTAATAACCAAACACAAACATTAATTCAACTCCATTGTTTTGGAGTGGATTACATTTTCAAAGACTGCCCAATTCATGCGCCTCATTTGTATTCTTATTGCTTTTGGGTTTTCTAGTTTAGGCTGGACGCAACAGACCTTGCAAAACAACAACTGGATGTTTGGCGCAACAAATGTTGGTCCTGGTATTCCTCAAACGCCCGGGCCTTCGCTCAACTTCTCGAGTTGCAGTCCGATAGTCGAAAATGATTCGCCAGGAGCTCAATTTGAAGGGCAGACAGCCATTTCCGATAGCCAAACCGGAAATTTACTTTTTTACAGTAGTGGAAGTCAGATCAGAAATGCGCTAGGGCAAATCATGCCTGGTGGCAATTTAATAGCCACTTCAAATAGTATTTCACAAAATTTAATTGTGAAAAAACCAGGTTCAAGTACCTTGTATTATCATTTTTCGCCCGAAACTCAAGCTGGCAATATCATCAGCACTACCAACCCAGGAATGAATGGCTTTAGCTACTCTCTTATTGATATGTCGCTGGGTGGCGGCCTAGGCGCTGTGGTTTCGAGCGGAAACTTATTGCAACCATTTGAAAATTGTGAAATGGTCACGGGGGTTTATCACGCGAATGGACAAGATATTTGGATCATCGGGCACAAATACGGCAGCAATACTTTTTTTGTCTATTTGCTAACGGCGGCAGGTATCAACCCCACGCCAATTTATTCCAATGTTGGCCCAACTGTTTTCACACAAGGCGCAAGTGTTTACGCCAATTCAAATTACGACGCAGTTGGCGAATTGAAAGCATCTCCTGACGGATCAAAATTGGCTTTTACCACATTTTACACGGGTTATACCTGCTTGTTTCAATTCAATAACAACAATGGAGTCGTTTCGAATCCTATTCCGCTTAATCTGGGTTCTGCTGGCTATGGTGTCTCTTTTTCGCAAGACAACTCCAAATTATATTTCTCAAGGGTAGATGCCACTCAAGGCGGTGTGAGCTTTCTCAACAACGGATCAATCGTACAATTCAATATTTCTACCTATTCTCAGGCTGCCATTCAAGCTTCCATGTATGTAGTGTACAGCTCCTCAACAGGTTTTAGAAGTTTAAAACTCGGCCCGAATGGCAAATTATATGCCGCCAGAACCACACTAACTGGCGGCGGAAACGGCGCATCGTATTTGGCAGTTATTAACAACCCTAATTTGGCAGGTGCCGCTTGCAATTTTGTAAACGACGGCGTCTTTATTGGCCTGAATAAAGGGAGATGGGGACTCAACAACGTCATTGAAGAATTTTTCACTTGTAACAATTTCAACTTTACTTTAGGGCCGGACATCAACAAATGCCCGGGCACTTCGGTTACGATTACTGCGCCTCCAAATCTAGGCACTTATCTTTGGAGCAACTCCGCGACTACACAAAGCATTACGGTTACACAGCCCGGAACTTATTGGGTCAGTGTTTCGGGGCCAAATGGGTCCGGGAGTGACACAATTGTAGTCAATGATTTTCCTACACCGGTGGTGAACATCAGTGGTTTAAGCAATTTGTGTCAAGGGAGTACAAGCATGCTCTCTGCAAGCCCCAACTTTACAAGTTATCTCTGGAGTAATGGCGTTCAAACCCAGACTAATATCGTGGGGCCAGGTACATATTGGGTCACGGCAACGAATTCGAATGGCTGCGTAGCTACAGACACCATCACCATTACCCAGTTGCCAAGTCCTAGCATCAATTTCCTAGGAAACACTACTGTATGTGTGGGGCAAGAAGCATTCATCCAAGCCAACTCAGGATTCGCTACTTATCAATGGTCAAATGGGCTCAGTACGGCAAATGTCTACCTTGCAGCCGGAACATACAACCTGACCGTTTCGGATAGTTTTGGCTGCCAAGAAACGGACTCGGTTGTTGTTAGTAATTTTCCGACGTCCGTAATGGACATTAGCGGTGTGCTCGGTGTTTGCGCAGGCAACACAACCACGCTCTCAGTTAGCGCTAATTTCTCAAATTGGCTATGGAATAATGGTGCACAAACACCAAATATTGTGGTCGGGCCAGGAACTTACGGACTCTCGGCTACCGATATCAATGGCTGTATCGTTTCCGATACCACAACGGTTGCCTTGTGGCCAACTCCACTCATCGAAATCCTCGGTGACACCTACATATGCACGGGGCAAGAAGCTAATCTTCAAGCCAACCCAGGATTTGTAAGTTATCAGTGGTCAGACGGTCAAAATACCGCCAATGTAAACCTGGGCGCTGGCGCTTACATCCTCACCATTGTGGATAGTTTAGGCTGCCAAGCAAGCGAAGATATCACCGTTACCGCATCTGCACCCACAGCTGCCATTACAGGCCCAACAAGCGTCATCAATTTAAACAGCCCGATAGAACTGCAAAGCACTTCCACAGCAGGATTTTTCCCGCTTGCCGCATGGTACTGGAATTTTGGCGACGGTAATAGCAGCAACCTAGAAAACCCAACAAATACATACACCGAAGCGGGTACTTACACCATAAATTTGGTTGTAACAGATGAATTAGGCTGTACCGACATCACAAGCTACATTATTGAATTCGACCCCGGATTTACGTATTATGTACCGAATGCCTTCACCCCAGACGGAGACGGTTTGAATCAAATCTTCCTTCCTATCTTTTCCTCAGCAATTGACCCAACCAATTACCAAATGCTGATTTACAACAGATGGGGAGAAATCATTTTCGAAACACTGGACCCAAATGTGGGCTGGGACGCTTCTTACGGCCCTGATGGCCATGCGTGTCAGACGGGCACTTATACCTACGTGATCGCTTTTGGAACAACTGCCAACGAAGCCAAACAGCTTATTTCTGGGCACGTAAACTTGATCAGGTAGTTCCCATTTAAATCCTACCTTTATCATCAAACTCAAACCAAAAAACTATGGACTGGTATATGAAAAATAGATGGTGGATCTGGGCCGTCATGGGTGTCTACCTCGCGTATCGCATTTTTGTAAGTATTTATTATATGCCGGAGTAATGCTCAAAAAAAAGCCTCACGTTTCCGTAAGGCTTGTAATATTTGAATTTCAATATCTGTCTTCCTAGTGTTATTTAATTGTAATAGTTTTCTAAAAATCCATTTGCAATTTGAGCAACTGTTCCATGGTTTGAATTCCAAGCATGATATACTTCATCTGCCCATTTGATGATGAGTTCAGCACATTCTTCAACTGTTGTCACCTTGTTCAAATTCTTTGCCGTAATTTTCCCTCTATCTAATGGTTCTGGGGCCTTGAGAAATTCATTTGGTTTGTTTGATTTGTATTTATTCAAGTAGTCACTGAGAAGAGGAGATTTTTTATAGTCCCAGGTTTGCTTTTTTTCGAGTATTAAATGCAACCTTGTCAAATGAAAATGATTGCTCCAACGCCCGTGAATTTCGGGATGTTGCAAGGCATGAGCATCAACACTTAGAAATCGATATAAGTGATTTTTCGAATCATTAAAATCAAAAAGTAAAAGTCCGTTGTTGTAGTTTTCCATACATTCAAAAATCCCTCTTTGATAATCTGCACCACAAAATTGACACCTTCCTTTATTTAGAAGATCTACGCCATTTTTTGCTGCTTGATCCATGAAGTCTTGCATGATACGAAATTATATATTCAGAATTGAAAAGGGGTGAGGCACACGCTTTTCCTAATAAAAAAAAGCCGACCATTTCTGATCGGCTTTTGCTCCCCCTTCAGGACTTGAACCTGAGACCCTCTGATTAACAGTCAGATGCTCTAAGTCCAATAATCCCAGTAGCAGCAATGCCTCCCAGTTTTTTACTTTTTAATTTGCCAGTAAATCTATAATTGCTTGGATTAACTGAAGTACCAAATTTACAAGTTCTAGCCATTTTATTTTATCCATTTTTAAAAGTTTTCTAAATAATTAACTTACTGAATAGAGCTTGTTTTATTTTTATGTTTCTGCTCCATAACAATATTATTTTAGAAAACATTTTGTTCAGGATTAAAAAGATAACACCACCCATTTCTGAGTGGTGCTTGTCTTAGAGTTGGTTCTCATCCCTGAAGCTGTAGTACTTGTTCCCGGGTGTAACTATCACGTGGTCTAGCAATACAATATCCAGTAGCTTACATCCATCCTTGAGCCTCTTGGTAATTTGTATATCCTGCTCTGATGGCTGCGTTAGCCCAGAAGGGTGGTTGTGGCTAATGATAAGTCCCGATGCAAAGCACTTTAAGGCAACAGAGAGTACTAGTCTGATATCAATGGTAGTGGTAGATATGCCTCCCGTACTTAATCTTTGATACCCCTTTACTTGGTTGGCATGATCCAAATGCAATACAATAACTTGCTCCTGGCAAGAAATGGTATTTTGGTTGAACACTTGCATTAATACCCTGTGCGCTTCTTCTGAGTTGGTCACTTTTTGCCCTGTCTGGTAGGTGCCAGGTTTGTACACAATCTCTAATTCATGTACTGTAGATTCAATTTCTTTCATAACGTATATTTTTAGATTTTTTCAAAGTAAAAAGCGGTTATGAGTTGTACATTTTATAAGTTTATTGTAGGGTTTAGCTATATAATGCAATTTATTTTTAACTTTCAGTAGTAAACTTTAAAAGTTTATATATCAAGTAGTTATATTGATTATATTTGTAGTAAGATGTTGAACGGAAAAATAACGGCAGCAACATCTACTCACAGAGTTGAGTTTGGGTTACTGCGGGACATGTGCAAATCCCAGGAACAGCACTAAGGAGAAAGTTCCAAGCACATCGGATGCTTAAACATCTGGCAGTTGTCTCCATGCTAAGTGGCTTTAAGGTCCAACTTAGCCAACCGAAGGGGGAAGCAAGCAAAATCTTATTATTTTGCTTTTTTCTGAGCCAGGAGGTTGAGTGTCCACAAGTGTAGAAGTACTCTTGCTAGGACTTACTCACTCCTTTCCTCAGAAAAAAGCAAGCAAAACTTACTAAATACATATTCTAAGTATGTATTTAGAATTAATTCTAGTCTAGTTACACTAACACTTTCCTTATATTTGTTACAAGAGCTAACAAATGATAACAGGAGAGATTAAAAGTCAAGTAGATAAGATATGGGAGTCCTTTTGGACAGGTGGTGTATCCAACCCTCTTTCAGTAATTGAACAATTCACATATTTATTATTCATCCGCAGGCTAGATGAGCTTCAGTCTAAGGAAGAGAAAAAAGCCAGTTTTATAAAGCAGCCAGTAAAGCGCTTGTTCTTTTCAGAAGAACAGAATGAGTTGAGATGGAGCTACTTTAAACACAGAGACCCTGAATCCATGTTTGAACTATTTACCAAACCTATGGTAGATGGTTTAAGTGTTTTTGAGCACATGAAGTCCGTCGGTGCAGAGGCTGGTGCATTTGCAACATACATGAAAGGAGCCAGTTTTGAGGTGAAAACCCCAAGGTTACTTGATATGGTAGTGCAAATGATAGATAAAATCCCAATGGAGGATAGAGACACCAAGGGAGATATCTATGAGTACTTACTTTCCAAGCTTTCTACTTCTGGTATAAATGGCCAGTTTAGAACCCCGCGCCATATTATCAATATGA
>JAIPCC010000007.1 GCA_021738405.1 Crocinitomicaceae bacterium
GGGCTGAGTAACGGCGCACTTTGTTTGGGGTCTGCTGAACGCAGGCTGAACCCAAGACCAGCACCTAAATAAGGGTCAATTGCGCCACGGCCGAGTTGCTTGTAAAAAGAATACTTGAGTGCGGCATCAAAATAACCGATGAAACCATTGACACCGATGGAGTCGTTGACTTTTCTTTCTGGTTTGTAGGTTTGTGCGCCGAGCACTGCTTCTGCACTCCAACCGTTGTAAATGTAGCGGTCTACGTACAATCTTGAAGGGAAAGGCAAGCCGTGAAGCTGATCAAAGGGCATGGGGTTGAGTTCTTGGCCGTCGTCGTCGGTGGTGGTCCAGGCGAGTCCGAATTGCCAAAAATAGTTGTCTCGGTTGGTGATCATTTTGTCTGGTTGTGCAAGTGCGGTTGCTTGGATCAAGACAAATAAGAGACTGAAAAATAAGGTAAGTTGTTGGCGCATGCGTTTGTTTCTATGTACAAATTTAATCAATATCAGAACGGTAGCACTTTATTCAGAATAAATGATTTGACAATCAATTGTTGATGTGCCGTTTGCTATTAAATGAGTAAATTTGAGTCGAATGGGAAAAGTTAAAAAATACGACCTCACCCTCGACGACGAACAGCCCTTCGAAGTTTACGGAATTTCTACTGCATTTGCCGATTACCGACTCACCTGGGAACTCAACCAAATGCTCGGAATCCACCTAGAAAAAGAACAACAGCGCTTTGAGCTCTTTATGCCCAAAATCAAGGCCCAGCATGCGTTTAGTTATTTTTCTTACGAAGATCAAGAGCTCCTGACGCGTTTCTTTTTGATTAAAAACAAACAAGATCAGCAACTTTTGCAAGCAGACCGCCCCATGATCGATTATTTTTTGGTCCTCAAGGATAATTTTTCACACAAGTCAGAGGTCTTGCTTGAGCAGCTCAGAAAAATAAACGGCATTGTAGCCGTCTTTAGTTTCAATTACGAAGAATTTGACATATTAGATTACCTTACAAGTTAACATGAAAAGAACCAAAATAGTGGCCACAATGGGCCCGGCATCGTTAAAAAAAGAAACATTAGCCGACATGATGCGCGCAGGCCTCAATGTTTGCCGCCTCAATTTTTCGCACGGTAGCCACCAAGACCACGCCGGTGCCGTAACCCTGATCCGCGAACTCAACGAGGAGTTGGGTTTGAATGTGGCTATTCTAGCCGACCTCCAAGGTCCAAAAATTCGCACCCATGAAATGGAAAACAATGGCGTGCTGATCGAAGTAGGTCAGCAAATCGATGTTGTTGTTGAGAAAGTCTTGGGCAACAACCAGCGCTTTTCGATCAATTACAACTTACTACCGCGCGATGTCAATCCGGGCGAGCAAATTTTACTAGACGACGGCAAGTTGGTTTTAACTGTTTTAGAAACCGACGGAAAGGAAAGGATCCGCTGCGAAGTCATTCAAGGTGGCTTGTTGTGTTCCAAAAAGGGCGTCAATTTCCCAAACACCAAAATCTCGATGCCTTCACTTACTGAGAAAGACATCGAAGACCTCAACTACGCACTTAAATTGGGCGTAGACTGGATTGGCCTCTCTTTTGTGCGCTCGGCCAATTGCATCATCGACCTCAAAGAAAGAATTGCCAAAAAACGCAGTATTGCCAAGGTTGTTGCCAAAATAGAAAAACCAGAAGCCTTAGACAACATAGATGCCATTATCGAAGAAAGCGATGCGCTGATGGTAGCCCGTGGAGACCTCGGCGTCGAGATTCCATATCAAAATGTGCCCCTCATCCAAAAGATGATCATCAGCAAATCCATTTCGAAGGCCAAACCAGTCATTGTAGCTACCCAAATGATGGAATCCATGCTCAATAGCCTCACGCCAAGTAGGGCCGAGGTGAATGACGTTGCCAACGCAGTGCTAGATGGCGCCGATGCAGTCATGCTTTCGGGCGAAACTTCTGTAGGCCAGTATCCTGTTCAGGTGGTTCAAACGATGGCGAATATCATCAAAGAAATGGAGCAGCATCCGAGCATGTATCACAAAGAAGAACTGCCGCCAAAAGGCAATCCGCGCTTCATCTCCGACTCCATTTGTTTCAACGCTTGCCGTTTGGCGCAGCGCGTAGAAGCAAATGCGATCATCACCATGACTTTTTCGGGCTATACCGCCTACAAAATTGCATCTCAACGACCAGCGTCCGAGATTTTTGTCTTTACCAGTAACCGCAAAATCCTGACCCAGCTCAATTTAGTTTGGGGTGTGCGCGCATTTTACTACAACAAACGCATTTCTACCGACCACACCATCGCCGACATCAAGTACATCATGAAAGAAGGCGGTCATCTTCAGACCGGAGATGTCGTGATCAACGTGGCCTCTATTCCGCTAGAAGACCTCGGTGGTTCCAATATGTTGAAGCTCTCTTACGTAGATTAACGGAAGGCGCGCATGCCTGAACCGTGTAATTTTACCAAATGAACCCATCCTGGAAACTCCGGGCTCAAGAGCCTTTGTCTGCTGTTACTGACCTTTCACAAGAACTCAAAATCCCAAATTTTGCAGCACAATTGCTCGTGCAACGCGGTATCGCCAACAGACAAAGCGCAGTAGCCTTCTTCAAGCCACAGCAAAATACCTTGCACGATCCTTTTCTATTGCTCAACATGCAGGCTGCCGTGCACAGGCTCCAGTGGGCAATTGCCAAGCAAGAAAAGGTGCTTTTATACGGCGATTACGACGTCGATGGCACCACTGCCGTAGCGCTCATGGCAGAACAGCTCGCTTTACTCGGTTTGCAGTGCGCTTTTTACATCCCTGACCGCTATAAAGAAGGTTATGGCGTGAGCGAAGCAGGTATCGACTACGCAATCGCCGAGCGCTTTCATTTACTCATTACACTAGATTGCGGCATCAAAGCGCAAGGAGTACTCGGGCGCGCCAAAGCCGCCGGTATTGACGTCATTGTCTGTGACCACCACCAACCCGACGACAACCTTCCAGATGCGCTCATTTTGAATCCAAAGCAAAACGACTGCACTTATCCGTTCAAAGAACTTTCTGGTTGTGGTGTCGCCTTTAAATTGTTACAAGGACTTTATCAATATTTAAATATCGACCAAAGCGCTTTGTTTCAAAGTTTAGATCTTGTAGCGCTGTCAATTGGCGCTGATATTGTCGAAATGACCGATGAAAATCGGGTGTTATGTGCCAAAGGCTTAGCCCAACTCAATAGTGCACCTAGGCCAGCATTTTTAGCCATTTTAGCCCTGGCCAAAAAGGCGCTTCCACTTTCATTACGCGACGTCGTTTTTGTTTTGGCACCGCGCATCAATGCTGCGGGCCGTATTGCCTCTGGCAAGCGCGCCGTCGACTGGATGCTCAGCACCAATGCCGCCGAAATCGCGGATCTCGCCCAAGACATCAATACAGACAACACCACGCGCCGCGCCTTGGATCAAGAAATGACTGCCCAAGCATTGGCGCAAATTGAGGCAGATCCTCTGTTCCAAGATCAGTTTACCACTATTGTACACGACCCCACTTGGCACAAAGGCGTAGTTGGTATTGTGGCCTCTCGGCTCATCGAAACCCATTACCGGCCAACAATCGTGCTCACGGAGTCTAACGGAGTGCTCACCGGATCTGCGCGCTGCATGCAGCCTCTCAATTTGTATGACCTACTCGAGCGCTGCCAAAACCATTTGTTGCAATTTGGCGGGCATCAATTTGCAGCTGGCCTCACGCTAGTGCCTGAGCAGCTTCCTGCCTTCAAAGCGGCATTTGAAAATGCTGTTTCCAGTGCGCTGTCAACACAAAAATTAAAAAGGCAAATCGACATCGATACGGAACTTGACTTCAAAGAGTTGGGCTCCAATCCTCAGGTTCACTTTTTGCGCATCCTCCAAATCCTCGAGGCTTTTGAACCTTGCGGGCCCGGCAATATGCATCCGGTCTTTTTGGCCAAAAATTGCATGGTATTGGAATACAAAGTACTCAAAGGCGCACACCTCAAACTCAAAGTGATACAAGAGGGTTCACAGGTACCAATCGACGCCATCGGATTTCAACTTGCGGCTTTCGAAAAAGAGCTGGCTGTTGGCGTCTTCATCGATATCGTTTTTCAGATCAGCTCCAATACGTATATGAACCGCACAACGCTGCAACTCGTGCTCCAAGATTTGTGTACGAGCGCTTAGTTTGCGTAAGTTTGCAACATGTTTACAGGAATCATCGAAGAAGTGGGCCAAGTAATGGCCATAGAAAAAGAAGCAGGTAACATCCATTTTACCATTGCTTCAGGTTTGTCGGCGGGCTTTAAAATTGACCAAAGTGTGGCACACAACGGCTGTTGCCTCACGGTCGTGGCTCAGAACGATCAACAGCATGTTGTTACGGCCATCCACGAAACACTATTGAAAACCAATTTAGGTACTTGGCAAATCGGCACCAAAGTGAATATCGAGCGCTGCATGCAATTGGGCGGCAGGCTAGATGGCCATATGGTGCAGGGTCATGTAGATTGTGTCGGGACTTGCACAGAAGTCTTAGATGAAAACGGCTCATGGCGTTTTACTTTTCAGCACCCAGACGCTTTTGTTACGGTAGAAAAGGGGTCTATTACTGTAAACGGTACAAGCCTTACTGTTGTGGATGCGCAGAAAGGGCAATTCTCGGTCTGCATCATTCCATATACTTATGAGCATACAAACTTCAAGGAAATCAAAGAAGGAACTATTGTGAATCTAGAATTTGATATTATTGGCAAATACGTAGCGCGCTACTTGAGTTTGCAACAATAACTCAGTGCTTAGCAATACTTGAGAATAAAAATGGTGGCCCGGAGGGCCGCCATTTTTATTTCGAATGAACTTGTTTATTAGTTGCGAACAGGCGCAGCTGGTTTTGGTGTTGCTGCTGGCACTGGATCTTTGATACCGAGTGCTTTTTTAGCCACTGCATCGTTTGGCTCCATTGCTAAGATTTCTTCAAAGTACTTTTTGGCTTTGTCGAGGTCTTTATTCGCAGACTTTGAGTAGTAATCTGCAACATAACGCAAGGATTCGAGTACGAATGCTTTCTTGGTAGGCTGCATGCGGTCTTCGGCTTTCACCATCTCGGTAACTTTGAGGTAGAACGGGAAGGCCATCCATTTTTCATTGTTGGTGTCCATCTTGTAGTTGGAGCGTCCGCGATAGATGTGAGCAGGTATATATGTAGAGTCATTTTTGATCACGATTTGGAAGATACTATCTGCTGTTTTGTAGTCGTTGCGACCAAAATAGTAGGCTTTTCCAAGGTCGTACTCTTCTTGGGCCATGAGTTTACCGTTTTTCTGACGGCGAACGTCATAAGCTGAAATGACTTTGTCATACATTTTGTTTTTGTTGTAGAGCTTGATGAGTTCATTTGCAAGTTCTTTGTAAGCAATTTCGTTGATGCTTGCCGCTTGTTCAAAAGCCAGAATAGCTAGGCTATCTTGATTTTTCTTTTGATAGATGGTACCTCTTAACTTGTAGTCTTGGTAGTTGATTTTGTCTTGTGGCACCATTGTAAAGAAGCGGTCACTAGCGGCTAATGCTTTGTCAAGAAAGAGACTGTCCGCGGTGCAATTAGCATAAGCAAATGCGTAGAAACGTTGAATAAAGAAGTTATTCATATTGCTAGCTACTAGGATATCGAGTTGTGGAAGCATCACGCACCATTGTGATGCACCATAAAGCGCGTTCACATAGCGGTAGCGAGACTCAATATTGTTATTGAGCTCGAGGTATTTCAACCAGTTCTCAATGGCTAGTTCGTTCTTGCCAAACATCATGAAGAGCTCTGCGTTCAAACGGTAAGCTGGTGCATACGTAGGATCAATTCCTTTGGCCTCGTTGTACATTTTGTTGGCTTCAGCCTCGTTGCGTGCACGTTGATAGATGAGTGCTTTGCGCACGATACCACGTGGAGACTTCGGATTGATAACCAAAACTTGGTTGTAGGCCTTGAGTGCCTCAGAAGCATCAGAAGAATTGCGTGCATAAAGTGCATCGCCTTTGAGCAAGTAGTTGTCTTCGTTGGTCGGATCTTTGAGAATCGCTTCTTCAATCAAAACAAGTGCTTCGTCGAGGTTTTTCTTAGGAGCTTCAACGTAGATTTCTACAATGCCACGAATGACTTCTGCTTTTTTGAGCTTGTCTTTTTTGGTCATCAAAAGGGCCTTGGTAAACTCAGCTTTTGCTTCAGTTTCTTTGCCTTCGAGCCAAAGTACACGGCCTTGGCCAACAAGTGGCAGCGCGCGAAGTTTGTCTACCTCATAGCCTTTTTTCCACATGATTTTTGCGGAATCGAGTTCTTCCATTTCAAAATAGCAGTCACCAAAATAGAAATAGTTTTCACCGTTGATTGGATCGGCGGCCACTAATTTCTTGAAGTCGTTGATTGCTTCGCGGTAGCGTTCGTTTTCGGTTTTTGCATTTGCAACTTTAAGGGTCTGAGCGTAATGGAGCCCAGAAATAAGAAGCGTACTGAGGAGTAAGATGCGTTTCATGTCTGTGTATTTAACTTATTTTCCGGCCAAAAATAGCCTAGTTTTTTGGGATACAAAAATTGTGCCTATTATTATTTTTTGAATTATTGCAAAACGAGCCTAACTGGCGTGAGGGCAGGCACGAGTCCTGACTTCTGAATGAGGAGTTGTCCTTTGTCGTCTTTTTTCATGAACAGCACAAATCCGGTGTTTAATCCAGACCTGCGACCCTTGTTGATGACCCATACGTCGCGGATGAGCGGATACTCTTTGGTGTAAATAAAACCAGCATATGGCTTGCAAGCAGTTTCGGGGTCTGTATCGTAAACAGATGCTATGCTGAGCCCATCCATGAAGGCCATTGAAGTTGGGTCTTCTTGATCGGAAATCCAGTTGAGGCCAATAATGCCCATGGTGCCCGGATGCGTTTTGACATAATTGATGACTTCCTGATTTGAATGAAGTGCCGAAACATTTTTTCCCAATTCTGCAATCTGCAGCATATTGACCATGAAGTTGAAGTTGGCAGAGCCGTTTTGATCAAATACTATTTGCTTTGGTAAAGTGTTGGAAGGAAGTTTGGTTTTATCGCCGCGCAGTAAATTTCTGATTTGATCCACGCTTAAGAGTGTATCGGTCATGGTAGGGTGCATAATGATCACTACGGCATCTGAAGCAATTTTGTCGCTGCGGTAAGAAACATTTTTACTCTTGAGGTATTCTTTTTCTTTGTCGTTGAAATCTCTGGTAATGACAATCGTTTTGGACTTGTTATTATAAAATGCCTCGATAATGTCATTTTCAGTGCGGTATTGCGCACTTACCCGTGCTCTAGGGTACTGACTCATGAACGTTTCAATAGAGGTCTCGAACAAAGGCTGAAAGGATTGTTCGACGAGAATTTTTGCTTTGCCGCGGCCGTGTGCATCTTTTTGATACACAAAAGGGTTGTTGTTGTGGTCACAGGCGGTGAGCGCCATGATACCAACAAGAAGGAGAAGTAGGGATTTCATAGGAAACTTATTTTTGAATAGACTTGAACCCTTTGTAAACGCGCCACGCCCTGAATAAACCGTAGCTCATGAATACGGCGATCATGACTTGCTTGCGCCATGGCTCCATTTCAATTAATTCGGTACTGAGCAGTACGATGGCAAAACCAAAACACAATACTACGACCAAAATGCCTAGAAAATGTTGTATGTATTTCATATTTATTTGGGAAAAAAAATCCCCATCGAGATGGGGATTAAAATTGGTTAGTGCTATTGGGTGTCGTAGGTGATTGGTACGCGAACCCAAAGTCGGACTGGGCGACCAGCATTTTTAGCTGGAGTCCAGGGTGGGAACTTATTGACAACTGCAAGTGCTTCTTTGTTACAAGCTGGGCACTCTACAATTGGTCGTTCAACACTCGCATTAGAGATGCGGCCGTCTTTTTCTACAACGAAGCGAACAACTACTTTACCTTTTACACCAAGTTCGATGGCTTCGTCTGGATAAATGAGCTTTTCGTTAATGAAACCACTCATTTTGTCGTAGCCACCAGGGAATTCGGCATCTTCTTCTGCAACATCAACTACTTCTTCGAATACAGGCTGGTTGTCGGTAAGTGCCGGACCATCTTCTTGGGTATTTGGTAAACCCCAATCGGAGTCGCCATCGTTGGTTTCTGTTGAGATGGTAACGGTTTCCAACTCTGCTTGAGATACCAATGGTTCTTCGACGAATTCGTCTTCTGCAACCGGTGCCATAAACGCTTGTGTTTGCGTCATTGGTGGTGGCGGAGGCGTTGTTGGTGGAGGTGGAGGTGGCACATCAGTTTTCGGAGGCGCAATGGTGAAGTTTTTGTCACTCACTCTTGGCTTCTTGACTTCCTCTTTGGGAAGGTTTTTGATGATGATAGAGGCAACAAACGCCAAGGCTGCAAGTGCAACAAGACCACCCAAAATGAGTGTCATGCGTTTGTTGTAGCCACTGCGGAGAACGTAAGCGCCATATTCGCGGTTGCGATGGGCGAAAACGGCTTCATTGCGGCTTACTGAAGTAATGGCTTCCCAGTTGCGATTGACGTAGTAATCGAATAAGGAGAAACCTGTTACAAGTGCGACGATAACATAAATGACTGTCATGACCTTAGTTTTTAGCTTTTAACAATTCTTTCTCTCCGGCTGTCAAGTCTGTTGGTGCAATAACACCGATACTTGCAATCTTGAGTTCGTCTACTAGATCAATAAAGCTTTTACAGAGCGCTTTGTCGTCGGTTTTGATCAAGACTTTAACAGCCTCTCTTTCAACCGTCAGATCATTGAGCTTCGCATCGTAGATGCTATCTGAAATTTGTTTTTTGTCTAGCTTCTTATCAAGTACAACCTTATTCTTAATAACGTATTCGTTCCAAGAAGCTAACAATTTTCTTACACTATTTTCTCCTGATCCAAAATTAGCCTCGGTGAGTTCGGTTGGTCCGTTGGCTCCTGGTCGAGATTTTGGATAGAATTCACCACGGTAATAGTAAACTTTGTCACCTGCTAAAACGAAAGTAGTAACGTTGTTCGCTTTTGGTGGGACAGGGTCGGTGATTTTTGGTTTGGCGGGGTAAGCGAGAGGCATTACCTTAGGCTTGCTAAAGGTAGAGGTCAAGACGAAGAACGTGAGCAAAAGGAACGCGAGATCGACCATTGGGGTCATGTCTACGTGCGTTGATCCTTTCTTTGCTCTTTTCTTGCCTTTGCCGTGGTCGCCACCGCCGCTTTCTGCGATTTGTGCCATGTTGTTAGTTAATTAACCGGAATTGCTTCCGCAGAGGTTACAAAATTCAAATTATTCAAATTCAAGTCTCTGAATACATCGATCACAACTTGCGCGTCTTTGTACAAGGTTTTGGAGTCTACACGCAAAATGAATTTAGGCTTGAACTCTTCCATTTTGGGTTCGCCACCTTTTAGCTTCGCTTCTTCAAAAGCGGTGCGGCCGGTATTGCCAGCAGCGGTTGCTGCAAATGAAAGCCAATCTAAGAGCTCATTTTTGGTAGAATCTGAAGGAATCCCTTGTGTAGGAAAACTTGCACGTTTTGCGGCTTCGGTGTTCATGTATGCAGGAAGTTCTTGCATGGTACAACCAAAGGTTGACATAAAAGAAAACTCTTCTATTTTCTCCTCACTAAGACCAATCTTATATTTTTGGAGCATGTTGTTGAGCATTTCTTTACGGGCTTCGGCATCTGAAAGGTTAAAGAACACGCGACCGTCTTTATCTAGGGTCACCATTAGGATGTTTTCAGGGATGATTTTATCGCTGATACTAGATGGTGTTTCTACGGTTACGGGTTCGGCATTTCGGAAAGAAGCCGTCAACATAAAGAAGGTTACAAGCAAGAACGCCAAGTCCACCATAGGCGTCATGTCTATGGAAGGAGTGCCTTTGGGCATTTTGATTTTTGGCATTGCTTGAGTATTTACTTAATGATGAGTCAATTAGTTGTTGGCTGCAAAATCTTGAACGATCGTGAAGCTCGCTTCGTCGATACCATAGGTCATGGCGTCGATTTTAGTTGAGAAGAAGCTAAATGCGATGATCGCGATTGTAGAACCGGCAATACCAAATGCGGTGTTGATAAGGGCCTCAGAGATACCTGTAGAAAGTTCTGCAGTATCAGGAGCACCTTGTGACATCGCGGCAAATGAACGGATCATACCGAGTACCGTACCGATCAAACCAATAAGGGTTGAGATAGAAGCGGTAGTAGAAAGTACAGGCAAGTTTTTAGAAAGCATTGGCAATTCCAAAGAAGTTGCTTCTTCTAATTCTTTTTTCAAAGCCTCTAATTTTTGTTCTTTATCCATGTGTGCGTCTTTCACCATCATTTGGTATTTAACCAAACCAGCGCGAACGACATTAGCCAATGAACCGCGTTGTGCGTCACAAGCTTCGATAGCACCATTGAAATCTTTAGCAGCCATCAATTCTTTGACTTTTTCGATGAATTGGTTGGCTTTACCTTTGCCATTAGCAAGTAATAAAGTCACCAAACGCTCAATCGTGAAAATTAATACGATAAGGTTGATAGCAACCAAACCTGGTACGATGAAACCACCTTTGTAGATAACCCCTAATAGGTTTCCTTCTACTGGTTCTGCTTCTGGGTTTCTGTCCACAAAGTTTCCTGGGTCACCAAAAATGTATTTGTAAATCAAGATACCTGCAATAAGTGCAAGTGCAATAGCCAAGAATGCAATGATTGCTGAAAATCCCCCGGCGGTTTTTTGTTTTTTGTCCATAATGATCGTTTTTAATTTTTCATTTTTACAATTGAACGCCAAATATAAAAAAACTTTAGCCCCTTTTCAAAACGAAAGCTCAATGTTTCTGCAAGCCTAACGTAGATTTATTGTTTTTCTAACACAAAGTCGGACAATTTGAGGGAATTAAGTCTTAAGCTGCAGATTTACCCGCTTGAAAGTTAATATAGATTTAACATACTTATTTGAGTGTTTCAGTGGACGCAATCGTGACTTGCGAAAAACAAAACTGTGTGCAGTGGTAGTTGCGAATTTCAATAACAGATAATTGTTTTCAAGCCATAGATTTGCTACGAAGGTGAGTTGCAATTGTGTTTGTAATCAAAAAAAATGTATCTTTTGCTTTGCTATGAGATTTTATTTAGTTGACAGAATCGTAGAAATTATTCCTGGGCAAAAGGCGTCAGGGATCAAATGTTGGACTTTATCAGAAGATTATTTCGCCGAACATTTCCCGGGTTTTCCTATCGTGCCAGGAGTGCTACAAATCGAAACAATGGCTCAACTCATGGGCATCCTTATTGAGCACTCACACGCCGAGGCCTTTCCGGGAGAAGGGCGTTGTTATCCGATTTTGAGCATCGTTCAAAAAGCGAAATTCCGCGACGTGATCATTCCAGGCGATCAAAGTCATATTGAAGTGGTCCTGACTTCGCTCGACACCATGCGTGCAACAGGCAGTGCCAAATTGCTTGTGGAAGGAAAGGTGCGTGCCGAAGCCGACTTGAGCTTTACCATTTTAGAAGCGAAACAAGCGAGCAACAACCCGTTTATTAGCCAGCGCGACGAATATTATTTGTCTTTAAATGTAAAGGATATGCTTAAAAAGCGCTAATGCTCGCAAGAATCACAGCTATCGGATTTTGGGAAAGCACACTGTTTTCTGTTGACGGAAGCATCGGGCCGCGCGCTGAACTTTTACCCAATTTGGCAAAAACTCAGCGGCAACTTCCGAATCTAGATGCCGCATTTAGACAGTTGGGGCTCGATCCAACGCATCCAAATTACCCCAAGCCCAGCGATCTTAAAATTTTGAGAAATGATACCATCGCTGCGCTCATTTTGAGCCAGCAAATGCGGGCTTTTCATCAATGGGACGCTGCTTTTTTAGAGCAGGGGGCGCTACTTGTGGCCAATAGCAATTTTATCGACGACGACGTACTCGATTTTGAAGCAATTGCAGCTGCGGTCAATCAGTTGCAAAATGCCCAAGACCCTGCAACAGAAAATAAATTATTTGGTTCTACCATTTCACCGCTTCTTCCACTTCGCACCTTAACCAATGGCGCCCAAAGTTTTATTGCCCAGTATTTGGGCTTTCACGGGACCGCCACCACCTATGGAAGCACCGGAATTGCCAGCGCACAAGCCTTGCGCGATGCATGTAATTTATTGCAAATTGGCGCAAGCCCAGCGGTGTTGGTTGGCGGCTGCCATTACGCCAATTTGTTTTCTTTTCTCAATAATTGCTTGCTCTTGTCGGACACAAAAGGATATGCCGAAGCGAGCGCTGCAAGTTTTTTAATGTTGACGCCTTATGATCCAGGTCAGACGGGCCCAAATCATTTACATATTACTCAATTTTATTGCGAGCTTGCAGCGCTTGAAGGAGAACACGTAGATTGGTTGTTCTATGGTGGCGCATTTACACCACAGCAAGACGCCGAGCTGCAAGCGCGTTGCAAACATTTGTGCTATCGCGAAGCCTTTAGTTGGTTTGCACACACTGGCAACCTAGGAGCAGCCGAACTCGGAATGCTCTTGGCTGCATCAGCAAACTGGCTGCAAATTGGCCAAACGGCAGTCATTGTTTTGCAGGACGCATATGGTGTTGTTGAACTGTTTAAAGTCCAAAAGGCATGAGCAGGGCAAAAGTATACATACTCGACACCCATACCTTGAGTCCGCTAGGACTGGGCACCGAAGCGCTGTTGGCATCTTTGCAAAACCAGCACCAAGCTACGGCTCCAATTAGCCAGTTCGATGCGGCAGGTTTGAGCCAAACCCATGCTTGCGAAGTGGCCCAGGCTCATTTAGCGCAGCTTCAAGAACTTTCAGAGGCCTGGCAAGTTGTGGCGGCCAACGATCGAAAATTTGCGCTTTGGGCCAGTGTTTTAGAAAGCAAGCGCACTGCATTACAAGCTTTATTTGGCAAAACTTCAAAAGCGAGAACAGCGCTTTTTCTTGGCTTGGGCGCCAATGCTTTTCCGGTTCAGCGCATTGCCATGTCTGTTGCAGACTATTCCGCATTTGGGCTGAACGAAGCCATTGCCCAACTTAATTTCTACAATGGCAAAAAAGCCAATTCCATTTTCAATCATGCCGATTTATATGGCGCCTATTTTGCACAAGAAATTGCGCCCTTCGGTTTTTGCCGCAACTTAATGACCGCTTGCTCGAGCAGCATGCAGGCCATCGCTTTTGGCGCCGCTCACATCATGGCGGGGCAAGCCGATTTAGTGTTGGCTGGGGGCACGGACTCGATCATCAATCAGTTTGCCTATATTTCTTTTGGTAAGTTGGGTGTTTTGAGCCCCGACCAATGCAAGCCTTTTGATACGGGGCGCAATGGCACTATTGCAGGTGAATGCGCGGGATATACGCTCTTGGCCTCTGAAAAATTTGTCCGCGAAAACTGTTTGCAACCCCGAGCTGCTTTAATTGGTTTTGGCAACAGCATGGATGCGTACAAAATCACTGCTCCCGACCCAAGTGGGGCAGGAGTAGAGCGCGCATTGCGCAGTGCGTTGGAAATGGCGCAATTGCCGCTAGATGCTTTAGATTACATCAATGCCCACGGCACAGGCACGCGATCCAACGACGAAGCAGAGCTGCGGGCCATTGAGCGCGTTGTTGGCGCTGCGGCACCCCACATTGCTGTAAGTTCAACCAAAGACCGTCACGGACATGCCATTGCCGCCGCAGGAATTCAAGAGTTTCACGTGCTCACGACCTGCATGGCCAATGACCTCATTCCAGCTAATCTCAGTTGCAGCCAGCCCATTCAAAGCTCACTTGCATTGCCTTTTGAAAGCAATCAGACCAAGCAAATCAGGTATGCGCTCACCAATAATTTTGCATTTGGCGGTGTCAATTGCAGTTTAGCACTAGAAAACTTAGCCCTATGAATCTCGATTTAAAAGATAAAGTAGTTTGCATCACGGGCGCTTCAGGCGGCATCGGTTTGGCACTTGTGCGCGCTTTTTTGGAAGAGGGCGCCATCGTCTGTGCGATGTATCACCGCAATTTATCGGCTCTTGATGCGCTGCGCAGCGAGCTCTCGACGGCGCAGCAAAGTCAATTAAATCCTTACCGGCTCGACCTTCAAGACAACGATAGCCACAAAACCGCCATTGCCGCTATCTGCAGCGCACATCAGCGCATCGATATTCTAGTGAATTGCGCGGGTTCAGCATTGGAAAAGCCATTTTTGCTCTTAACGCCCGAAGAAATTGCCCAGCAGGTCACGACGAATTTCAGCCAACAGGCGCTATTTACGCAACAAGTTGCCAAGATCATGCTCGCACAACGCAAAGGCAGTATTGTCAATGTATCGAGTTTGCTTGCCAAGCGCTTGGGCAGAGGGGTAGCGGTTTATGCTGCAGCAAAAGCGGCAATCGACCGATTTACGCAAACACTCGCTTTAGAGGTGGGCAAGAAAGGCATTCGGGTCAATAGCGTGAATCCTGGCCTGATCGCCACCAAAATGAGTAAAAATATTCTAGCCAATATGCCTCCAGACCTCATGAACATGAGCCCTATCTCCAGACCGGGCAGGCCAGAAGAAATAGCCAATGCAGTTTTGTTTTTGGCTTCAGACCGCGCGGCAAGTTACATCACGGGCGTTTGTTTATCTGTTGATGGCGGCCTTAGTATTTAATTTCAAATTTATAGATCAAACATGACACAAAACGAAGAAATCATCGAACAAATCAAGCGCATTATTCAGCAATCTTGTGGAATTGACCCTGAGGTCATGCAGGCTCATTCGACCATTTTTGATGAATTGAGCATTGATTCAATTGATATGGTAGATATCTTGTTTCAGCTCGAAAGACATTACGACATCGAACTTAAAATCTCAGAAATTGAGCAGCAATCTAAGCTAGAAATGGGTGATGAGCCATTTGAAGTCAATCAGGTGATCACGGCCAAAGGACTAGACGTATTGCGCCGCCGTATGCCCGAAATTGACCCAGAGAAACTCACTGAAGGCCTCACGATGTTTGAAGTCATTAAATTGATCAATATTCAAAGTTTGGCGAATATGGTAGCGCATCAGCTTGCTAAAAAATAATTAGATGCAAGGAGTCATTTATCGCAGCGCGGCGCAAGATCAGCTTTACGGCTTTGGCGATCCTATTTTGGAGGTCCCGATCCTGAACGAAAGTTTAGGACAGTATCAAGCGCGTATATGTGCGGCTTGTGGTTTTACAATAGTAGATGTTTCGTCTGTGGCAGACTTGCCTTCATCCGATTTTCCGCTATGGTATTTTGATGCAAAAATGCTCTTCACGCTAGACTTTTTGAAGGCAGCAATCCAAGAAGCCAACACCCAGGCACATTCTTTTTTACAATTTGGACTCAAAAAATTGCAGTCTGTTCAGCAACATGCTTTACCGATAGCACAGCAAGACCCTGAGCTCATCTTTCCATTCTACTACAAAGGCAGTGCAGCTGAAGCACAAGCCACACGCATTGATTTAGCAGGAAAAGAGTACGAATGGCAGATCCAAATGCCAAGTCAGGTACTGCCAGGTGGCGTTTATAGTTTGAATCAAAATCCGGTCTTTGCCACTTTGTTGTTGTCGCCGTTTCATTTGCATGGCGCCAATATGGCCTTGAATTTAAACAGAGGACTCCAACTCCAAGCACTGCTCCCTGATTGGCTGCGCAAGCGCATTTCCAAACCCTTCACCAAACTGACATCAATTGGCTTGAAGGCCATGAACCAAAAAGGCAAGAATTGTCGGATCCATCCGAGTGCTGTGGTGGAAGGATGTGTGCTCGGCGACGACGTCACAGTGGGCGCCAATGCGGTATTGCGCATGAGCGTTATTGGAAGCGGGACTTTTATCGGCGATACAGCGGTGGTCAGTTTTTCTGTACTTGGCCCAAATAATTTCGTCAGCACGGGCAATCATTTGGTGAATAGCCTCACGTATCCATCGGTTTTTACCATCCATGGGCCTTATCAGTACAGTGTTTTTGGCCGGAATTCAGCGGTGTTTGCCACCATCAATTCGGACATCCGACTCGATGCCAAAACAATCAAGATTCCAACAGCCATCGGCGTCTGCGATTCCGGTCAAATTTTACTTGGTGTCGCTTACGGACACCGCGCTAAAATTGGCGGTTCGAATATCATCGCTGCGGGCCGCTTGGTGCCCAATGATTATGTCTTGAACCCACCAGATTTCATTACCCTGAATTTCGACTGATGACGCAACCAGCATATATAATTGGTGCTTACGGTTATACAGCACAGTTGGTCGCGGCAAAAATGGCCGAGTCAAATTTGGAATTTATAGCTGTTGGCCGGGATCAGTCCAATCTTGCGCAAGTGCAGCAGCGCTTTGCCAATTGTGTTGGCCTCATCGTTGCAGATTGTCAGCATGCTGCAGAGATAGATTTTGTGGCAAAAGGGGCGCTTGTGGTAAACTGCGCCGGGCCGTTTAATCTTTTTGCGCCCGAACTCATTAGCCGCTGTGTGGCTGTTGGTGCTCATTATATAGATATCACCGGAGAACAAGAAATTGTGCGCCACAGTTATGAGCACCATGCCGCTCTTGCCCTGCAAAACGAAGTTTGCGTGGTCCATTCCATGGCTTTTGAGTCGGCCTTGACCGATTTATTAATAAGCAGGGCACTGCTAAAGACCGATCGTAAAGCTCTAACAGCAGTGAATTCTTACTACAAATTGGGGAGTCAGCAAATGAGCCCAGGTACCAAACTGACCATGAAACTCGCGAATTTTGCGCCCAATTACATCGTGCAAGATCAGCGCTTGCAGCCTTTGTTGCAACAAATGGCAGAGGTCCCTCAAGATTTGCCCTTTGACGCTGCTCGAATCGTGCCTTACCCAGAGGTTATCTTTGCTTTTGAACGCCTCAAACCGCAGCGTGCTGCGTCGCATTTTGTGCTTGAACCAGACAGTAATTTAGCTTTTGCGGGCAACTTTGCCAAGATGGGTACGAACAATTCAGCGCAACAAGAAGCAATCGTGCAGCGCTTCAAAAACGTGCAACATGTGGGCCCTGACGCTGCTGCAAGATCAGCACAAGATTTTGAACTTTATGTGTCTTTGCTTTGCGCAGATAAAAATTATGTCGAGGCCATTCGAGGTCATAATATGTATGAAATAACCGCCGCTCTGGTCGTTTTGGCCGTACAGCACTTCGCTGCGCAGCCAACACACTTTGGGGTGCTGAGTCCGGGTCAATTTCTAGGTCAAAAAGGCTTAGATTGGCTCTCCAACAACCCCTATTTTCAGTTCATTAGTCTTAAATCCAATTGATCGAGATGCAAAAATTCAGGTTTACATTGCATTTGTTGGTTTTCCCGGTCTTGCAGCTAATGGCCATGCTGGGTTTATGGATGCTTCCACTTGCTGGTATAGCCCACCTAGCATTGGTTTGTTTGGCGGCCTTTTTGCTGAATTGGAACTTGCATGTGAGCGTTCACCACTTGGTGCATCATCCGCCAAAGCATAAAGGCATCCGCAATTTGTGTTACCTGTTTGCTTCCTTACTACTTGGTCTCCCGTTTCATTATTATCAGCTCATTCACCGCAATCATCATTTCTTCAACAACGAACCTGGCGATTTTACAAGTACCTGGAAACTTCAAGATGACAAGCTCAAGCAACGTCCATTTTGGTCTTATGTCCTATTTTGGTGGGTTCCTATCGTTCCGTTGCGCAAGCAAATTGAAACAGCTAAAGCCGCTGGATGGTTGAGTCAGAAAGGTGCGCGCTTTTTACGTTTAGAGCTGCTTTTGATTCTGCTCTTTTACGTATTGCTCTTTTTACTAGTTGGTTGGAAAGTCCTGTTGTATGCACTACTTGTTTATTTGGGCTGGGTGCTGATCAGCGCTCAAAATTATGGCCAGCACCTACCAGCAGATCCGGAAATTCAAACGACTAGCATTCACAAGAAGTGGTATAATGACTTGACACTTAATAATGGCTTGCACCACGAACACCATCAGAAACCACAACTCAGTTATGATCTTTTAGAGAAAGACCAAAACTTAAAAGCAATAGAACAGCCTCATTTGACTGCCGGATTTTGGCCAAAAGCTTGGAAAGGCAGTTTTGTGGTGACGGTGCTGCTCATTTTAGGTCTTTTAGCTCAGCTGCCGAGGTTGCAAATGACCGGTAGCTTAGATGGTTTTGCTGCAGGTGCTACGCCAGTTTTTAACGATGCGCGCGCTTATGATTCCATTTTTGGACAAAGTAAATACCGCTATTATTGGAGCATCACGCCGAGCCCAAATGCCAAACTAAGTTTTCTAAGCGCTTGCACCGAATTTGAGCAAGCACTAAAAGCCCAGACACCTGAGCTCGAGTTGCTCAGTTCGGCGCGTCAGTTGCGCAAATTCTCCCAATTGCGCTTGTATCCAAAGCACATGGCTGCAAGCGATTTTATGAAAATTGCAGCCAAACATCCGCAACTTGGCAAGCTCATTTCAAAAGATGAGCGCTCGTTTTTGCTGATTGCAGATTACCACGGTGTTGCCATTCCCTTGAAAAAAGTGACGGCGCTACAAGAACAAGCGCGTCCTCAAATCGAGGAAATAAGGGGTTTTGGCATGCAAGGGCTCGAGGCGGCCATCGCCAGCTCCATGCAAGAAGATATCGTAACCATTACAGGACTCATCTTTATTTTATTTGGCGCTTACTTATTTTGGCGTTACCGACATTGGAGTGCGATCGTTTATTTGGTGGGCAATATGCTGTTGTCTATTATCCTGACGGTTTGTTTGTTCCCGGTCTTTGGCTTTCAAATGACGGTGGTGAGTATCCTCGCCTTGCCGATTGTACTGGTGCTGTCTTTGAGCGATGCCATTCACTTACTCGGCGGACTCGCTAAAGGGCAGACGAGCAGCACAACCATTTCAAAAATATGGGTGCCATCCTTACTGAGTAGCCTCACCACGGCCATTGCCTTTTATAGTTTTTATTTCAACGACGCGCCCAACATGGTGCAGCTTGGCATGGTCACCGGAACGGCCGTATTGTTGGAATTCTTAGTTTCCATGGCTATGGCCCAGCAATTTTTACACAAGGTGCGTTTGCGCAATGCAGAAAGCCAACTCATGCGCGCAACGAGTCATTTTTTGGAGCGCCGACAAAAAGCCATTGGTTGGGCATTGTTGGGCTTGGTATTGGTTGCGGTGTTCATGCTGCCAAAGTTGCGCTTCGATGCGAGCACCGACGATTTCTTTCCAGATGGGCACCCCGTGACTAAAGAACATGCTTATTTCAGGAGCCAATTTGATGCCCAAAAAGTACTGCATCTTTGGTTTGATAAACAAGACAATGAAGCACAGCAGCGCCGGCAAGTTGAGGCTTGGCTTGGGCAACAAGAGGCACCACAGCTCATCGGCTATGACTTCAAACCACAAACTGCCGGCCAACCCTTGGCTGCAAGTATTTATTTTTCGGACACCAAGGCAATCGGGGCCTTTTACAAAAAACTCGAGCGGCAGGGGGAGTTGCGCAAGCAGCATTTGGGCCTGCACGCATATAGTCCGTTTGTGGTTTTTGATGTCGTGAACCAACAAGTGGCGGCATCTTTGTTTTGGAGCTTGCTCACGGCAAGTTCAGCAATAGTATTACTCATGTTATGGCTGACTCAAAATCCGCTGCAGGCGTTGCTAGGGTTTGTCCCGAATTTAGTTCCTCTTGCGGCCGTGGTGGTCTTTTTTGCTGGTTTTGACCAAGGCCTCAATATGCTCACTGCACTTACTTTGGTGGTGTGTGTGGGCCTGCTCGACGACGACACCATCCACGTGTTGTATCAAAAGTATGTTTTGCGTGCGCCGATAGCACAAATGAATCCGGTCATTATACACGCCGCAGTGCTACTTGCATTAGGTTTTGGTTGTTTTGTCTTGAGTAATTTCAAGCCAACGCGCTTATTTGGTGGTGTAAGTGCCTTGGTTTTCGTGGTGGGTCTGCTCGGTGAACTCACGTTATTTCAATGGATTTTAAATCAATTCAAAAAGGAAAACAATGACCAACACTAAGCTGCAAACACAGGCCGAGAAAGTTTGGGCGCTCAATGGAAATGAGGCGCTGGCTTATGGTGCACTCCATGCTGGTGTGGCTTATTTTGCACATTATCCGGGTTCGCCCGTCAATGGGATCGAACCTGTATTGAAACAACTCAATACACAACATGCCGCCCAAATCACCTTTAACGACGCGCTCAATGAGCACGTTGCTGCCTGTGCTGCGATGGGCGCAAGCATGACGGGTGCGCGCACAATGCTCGTGATGAAACACGTCGGGCTCAATATTGCCGCAGACCCGCTGAATTATGTGGGATATGCAGGCATCAAAGGCGGAATGCTCATTGTGGTGGGCACCGACCCTGGGGCTAATTCGAGTACCGGAGAAGAAGACGTGCATTGGTACGCCAAACAATTTAATTTGCCATTGTTTGAACCCACGAGTCCGCAGGCGCTTTATGATTGCTGCCGAGACGGGTTTGCGCTTTCAGAAGAACTGGGCTTACCCATTCTGATTTTCGTGACGGGCTTGATTTGTCATCAAAGTACGCGGGTACAAACGCATGAAATTACGCCAGTGAAACGCGCGTATTATTTCGAAAAAGACCGCGATCGGTATATAAATGTGGGCCAACGCGCTGTTCAAAATCACCGCTTGTTGCTCGAAAAAATGGCGGTTTATGCCCAAACTCACGCTTTTTTGAAAGTGGACGGACCTACAAACGCCCCTTTGGCCGTGATTACAAGAGGCAATACCACGCTGCACTTTGCTGAAATTCAGACTTACATTCCGCAATTAGCCAATTGTACCTGGATCCAACTCAACGGAGTATATCCGCTACCAACTGCTGCATTATTGCCCCTGCTCCAAGACAAAACGGAGATCATTGTGATGGAAGACCAAGATGGGTTTGTGGAGTACTTGCTCAAAATGGAAATGTACAATGTACTCAGCGCAAAAATTCAGGGTAAAAATTTATTTCCTGCTTATGGAGAATTGCGCATCAATGAACTGCTAGAAATTTTATGTGCCTACTTTGGCGTAGCTTATCCGTTTGCAGGCTTGCCGAGCTTGCCTATTCCGGAGCGCTTGGGAACATTTTGTGAAGGCTGCCCACACACCGGAAGCTATTTTGCCATCGAACAAGCGCTGCCCGAACAAGAACGCATCATTGGCGGCGATATCGGCTGCTCTTCTTTGCCTCCTTTTCGGGCAGATTGGTTACTGTGCATGAATGCCGGTATTGGCCTCGCGCAGGGCATGGCGCCGTTTGTGAGTAGTCAAAAATTAGTGTCCACAGGTGGTGACGGCAGCTTTTTTCATGGAGGTTTACTTGCGGTGCTCAATGCCGTTCAAAATAAAGTCAATTTAGTGCATTTGGTCTTTGACAACAAAAGCGTCGCCATGACCGGCCATCAAGCCTCTGCTTCTACCCAAGTAGCTTATGCAGATTTGCTGCGTTCGTTGGGCGTTGCTTCTTTTGCCGAGGCCAGTGCTTTTCATCCCAAAGAACTAGAGGCTTTGGTCAGAGAAAAGGAACAACTCGAAGGGGTACATGTCATTTGGGTCAGTGGTGCTTGTGCGCAAATCCCAGATGCCCGTTCCAACTTTAGACGCGCCAATTATGCGCCGCAAATTGATGCCAGCAAATGCGCCTCGTGCACGCTCTGTTATGAGGCTTTGGCCTGCCCCGCAATTGATCAAAATGATTTAGGTCAGTTTCAGATCGATTTGTCTCGTTGTATGCGCTGCGGGGTTTGTCATGAAATTTGTCCGAACGATGCCATCGATTTAGGCGCCAAAAATCTGCAAGCATGAAGCAAGAATTGCGCATACTCATTGCCGGAGTCGGCGGGCAGGGCATTCACGGTTTTGTGCGCGTGCTGCAACAAGCGATGACCGAACAGGGTTATGAATTCATTAGCGCGCGTTACAAAGGCGGCGCTCAAAGCTTGGGTAGTGTGCATGCAGAATGTAAAATCTTTTTGAGCGCAGCCCAAGCAAATGCACAGCAAAGTAGCCAGTTGATCCCAGGCACGCTCGATATTTTGCTCGGCCTTGAACGCTGGGAAACACTGCGTTTTTTACCTTTTTGCCATGCCAATACACTCATTGTGGCCGACACCTTTACCGAATTTCCGCCCGGAACCAAGCGCAGTAAAGATCTTCCAAGTATCGACACCTATTTTGCCAATTTGACCAACCCGCTGATCAGTAGGGATTTCATCCAACTTGCACAAGAGAAAGGCTGGTCAAAAACAGCTGTTCCTATTTTACTTTTTAACGAGGCCATTCGTTCGCTTGGCCTCACACAATTTATTCAACCGCTTAAACCTTAATAACATGAATTGGAAAGAAAACTCTAGAGTAGCCATGCACTGGCACACCAACGAACAAGGCAATAAAATTGTCTGTGACCTTTGCCCAAGACATTGTCAGACCCAAGCTGGCCAGATGGGATTTTGTAAAGTCAGGGGCAACGTCGACGGTACTTTTCATACCTTCAATTTCGGTAAATCCGTGACGGCAACCCAAGAGTGTATAGAAACCGAGGCGGTCAATCATTTTATGCCAGGGGCGCGCATCCTGAGCTTGGGCAATATCGGCTGCATGATGGCGTGTTCGTATTGTCAGAACTGGCAAACTTCTCAAATCAAGCACCTCAACGATGCCAATGTGTTCGAATATACGCCCGAACAAGTGATTGAACTTGCCGTTTCCAACGATATCAAAGTCATTTCCTGGACTTACAATGACCCAGTGGTATGGCATGAATTTGTGTTGGAGACTTCCAAACTAGCCAAGGCAGCTGGGCTTACCACTTTATATAAATCGGCGCTTTACATCGAGCTCGAGCCACTGCGCGAACTGATCGAAGTCATCGATATCTTTTCGATCTCGCTCAAATGTATGGACGACGCCATTTACCGCAAAGAGAACAAAGGCAAACTCCAACCTGTGCTCGATGCAATCGAGCTTATTGCGGCCTCCGACCGTCATTTAGAAATTTCGCAATTAGTGGTGACCGGGCTCAATGACGACGGCACAGACGCCATCAAAACAGCGCGCTGGATGCGCGAAAAACTCAAGCCAGAAGTGCCACTGCATTTGGTGGCTTATCATCCGAGTTTCAAATACAAAAAACCGCGCACTGAATTGGCAACGCTACTCAAACTGCGCGAGCTCGTCCTCAACGAAGGGCTGGAATACGTATATTTAGGTAACGTATATGCCGACGACATGAGCAATACGTATTGTAAATCTTGTTCTCATTTGCTAGTGGAACGATTTGGGCTTTCGGTGCAGGTGCCAGGTCTAGATGCGCATGGGAATTGTAAAAATTGTCAAACGCCTTCCGTTATTCGAGATGCATTAGGCGGACAACCATCCGAAAAACCGGTCCTTGCACCATTTGTTGCCGAACAAACGTATGCTTTTGAATGGAACGAAGAAATCAGATCAGTTCATATTTTCTTGGAGCGTCCGCAAAAAGATACCGTACGCATCCAATTAAAGCGGATGCCGTCTAATACGGTGCAATATCTTGAACTCAATGAAGGGCTTGAACGCATCATTTTATCCAAAAGTAGTGCAGAAGAAACACAGCTGATCATTGAAACGGCTTGCCAAACGCCACTGCATATTTTGCCAGTACTTGACCGTGCACATTTCCCCGTTATTGATGAAACCAAAGCATCTAGTTATGCATAAACTGACCCAAATCTTAAAACAACGCGTAGATACGACCAACGCAGCCCCTGTTGTCACGCCTATTTATCAGAACAGTGCTTTTGAAGCGCATTCACCCTTCTTCTATACACGCAAGAACAATCCAAATGTCGAAGAGTTGGAACAGGTTTTTTGCGCATTGGAGGAGTCTGCACATGCGGTTTGTTGCTCGACTGGCATGGCTGCCATTTCCAATACGCTACTTTTGTTGAAACCAGGTGATCATTTGGTCATCAATCAGCTCATTTATGGTTGTTCTTATGTCTTGTTTGAACGGTTTTGCGAACAATATCAAATTGCACTGACCGTACTTGATCTAAGTACCCAAGAGGGAATTTTAGCCATCCCTCAGCAGGTTACTATGGTTCTATTTGAGACACCTACCAATCCATTTGTGCGCAGCATTGACATTGCAGTCGTCGCCCAACAGGCTAAAAAGCATAATCCGTCTTGTTTGATTGTTGTAGACAACACGTGGGCAACGCCATTATTCCAACAACCACTTTTGCACGGCGCTGACCTTGCTTTGTATTCAGCAACCAAATACTTTTCTGGTCATAGCGACGTCATGGGCGGCGTACTCACCACCAACGATGCCAATCTTGCCCAAAAATTGCGAGACGCGCGCTTTTATCATGGCGCAGTCATGGATCCGAACAGTGCTTGGTTATTGCGCCGAAGCATGCAGACCTTCACCATCAGGATGCGTGCACATGGCCAAGCAACCACTCAAATTTGGGATTGGTTGGCCTCACAAAGTGGGGTAGAGGAAGTTTTTTATCCGGATGTCGATGGCCAACAATTAACAGGCTATGCCACTTTGTTGTTTTTTACGCTCGATGCCAAGTTGAGCGAACGCTATGATGAATTTGTGGCGGCCCTCCAACTTTTTGACACCGGCACCGGAATGGCCTGCGTTACCTCAATGGTTGCCCGACCTTTTACAGGAAGCCATGCCTCCATGAACGAGCAGCAAAAACAGCAAATGGGCCTCACTCGTCAGTTGGTTCGCCTGAGTATTGGCTTAGAAGAAGTCGAGGACCTCATCGCCGACCTTCAACAAGCATTTGACCATATTGGTGCCCATGATGAATGACACGCTAGATCGGCAAAATTCATTTTTGCGTGCCTGCGCCATGCTCTCGCTTTTGTACTTGCACCTGGCATTGAGTTTTACTTGGATACCAAATTTATATGGCATTTGGCCAATTGTGGTAACTGAGCCGAGCATCAGTCTCACGGGCTTCGCGTCATTTTTGAATCTATTTGGACTTCTCTTGTTCTTTATTATTTCTGGGTTTTCAATAAGAAATAAAGCGTTAGCCCATGAACGTTATTTGCTGCAAAAAGTACAGCAAAACAGCTCGAGATTTTTAAAGTATTACATTTTGCTATCGCTAGTCTTTTACTTGTTGTTGTCTGTTTCTAAGTGGCGCTTTTTGGCCTTCAATGAATGCAAATTTTTAGCCTCATTTTACCATTTGTGGTTTTTAGCAGCCCTTGCGGTTTTCCAGTTGCTCCTCGCATTTGCTCGGCAATTTTATAAATCACGACTTGATAACCTGCGCATTCCGCTTGTCATTCCTTTGATCATTCACTCCGTTGGTCTATTTCTACAAGGGGGTGTTTTTTTGAAAACGCCGACACAACTCGATTCGTCAACCCTATTAAGCATCGGTGTCTACTTCTTTTGGTTTGTATATGGCTTCACCCTGAGCCAAGGTCCTTTTCGTTTGTCCAAACCGTTTTCGCTAGTTAGATTATTTTTAGGTGTAGGATTAGTTGGCCTCTATTTTTTAGCCAAGACAGCCCTTATTTTTTCTTGGCATTTTGGCTTTTTTTGGAAGCTGCTTAGCTCAGTGCTCGACCCGCTGACCTTTTTAGCCGCCCTACAATTTTGCTTTTGGCTCTTTGAAAAATTCGCCAAGCGCCAACAACCAAGGCCTGCCAATCAACTACAGACTTTCATGCAGCGTTATCAACTGCCTATTTATGTGTTCCAGATTCCGCTGATATTTATGCATTTGGCATTTTTTGAATATTTGGGTCTTTTGAATTTCGCAAGTTCAACATCAAATCATGTTGTTGTAAACTGGACAGAGTCCGTGCAAACTTGGGCGTTGTTTATCTTACTCAGCCTACTTTCTTTGGTATACATTTATAACATTAACAAATATTTAAAGCGTTAGTAATTAATTAATAATAGGGAATTTACGGTTGTTTTTTCTAAATTCGGTTAAAATAAACGTAGCACCAATACCTAATTTTTATGCCTTATATCAGATCACAATTACTAATTGCTCTTGTTTTACTCGCGAGTTGTGCACAACGAGATTTACAATACAAGACAATCAGAGATGTTAAATACGTCAAAAAAGAGCGCGTTGTTGACTACCGTGACCTTTCTGTTCCAGAAGAGAGCGGTGTAAGATTTACACAATTTTCAGGTGAAATTGATGTGCTTCGCGCCCCATATATCGAGAGTAAAGAAGGCATTATTTATTGGGAAACCGATTCAAAAATTGATGTGAGCCCGGATGGGCAAAATGTAGCATATATTGGCTATGGCAATGGCAAAAGCAATATTTACATCAAATCTTTAGTAGGTGGTAGAACTACTGTTCAAAGGACCTTTAAAGAATCTATTGTCAACGTAGCCTATTCGAGAGATGGTAAAAATTTGGTTTATTCTGACGCCAACGACACCGATAAAAACATCTATCAAATTGACGCGAGTCAGGGTGCTGCAGTTCAGCAAATCACGAACACAAATCAAATCGAAACCTCACCAATTTATTCCTCAGATAACAAACAAATCTTTTACACCAAAGGGGAATATTCAAGTACTTACTCAACATATCGCTATTACATTTGGAGCTTTGATAAATCCACCTCTATTGTCTCTCAATATTGTGAAGGGTTTTCGCCATGCATGAGCAGTGATGGTAAAATCCTATACATTACTCGTAATAATAAAGAATCGGGTCTTGGAGAAATTTGGTCATTGAATTTGGCTTCTGGGCAAGAAACACAAATTTTAGCAGATCCAGAAAGAGGCTTTTCTACGCCAAAGGTTTCGCCAAATGGTCAAATTTTGTTGGTGACAGGAACTTCACTTGCTACTCCTCAACGCTACGAAAACCTTGATTTATATACGATTAAAACAGACGGCACAAACCTCACCCAGCTAACGTTTCATCCTGGCCACGACCTCTCTGCAGTTTGGTCACCTTCAGGTGAAGATATTTATTTCTTGTCCCAAAGAGGTAATGAAAAAGGCAATTATGGAATTTGGTCAATTAAATACAAAAAATAACGAAACGACTATGAAAATCAATCTATATTTCAGTAGCTTCATCCTCTTTTTAGGTTTTTCAGCAACAGCCCAAATTACGAAAGGCGGCTCCATAAAAAACTACGAGCGGTATCATATTACTTATGATTCAGTTGTAACAGAAACCAAAGTGCCTTTGAAAGGATTTACCGAACACTTATCTTTCGATATTGCATTCGTCACTCCAACAGATGAATGGAGTAAAACGCAAATGACTCAGAGTGAATATATGAATAACCCATATTGGTCATCGCCATTTTTTACAGGGCAAGTTGGTCTTACCCGCGGTTTTTCAATTGGATTTGCCGGAATTACACCTTTAAACTCTATAAATAAAAATCTCATTCCTAACGTTGATGCAGGGCTTAACATCAAATATGGCGCTACATTACTTGGGTATAGTTGGCGTGATATTTATTCTCCTGGATACGTGATGCATGAGCTCTTTAATGAATCCCCAACTTATGGCATTTTTAGCATGTATTATTTTGGGATTGGCCCATCAATCACGCTAATACCTAAACCTCAAGACCCCAAATTTGCACTTGATTTATTCTGTAGATTCAATGCAAATCTAGTTTTGACTCCCACTTTTAGTAACATTTACTTTTTAAGTGAAGGCGGTTGGTATGATCTTGAGACTACGAGAACAGGCGTCTGCTTTGAGATCTCTCCAACTTTAGGATTTAACCTCAGGTTCAAGGGAGTCAAATTTTTTCTCGAAAATACGATCAATGTAAAAGCTCAAAATGCTTCGTATGGTGTAGAAATTAGTGAGCAAATGGAGATTTATGAAAGTAGTACAGGCAGCACAAATTATTTTAACAATTCATTCAGTCTTTCTAACTTATTAAAACTATCTAACTTACAAGTTGGAATTGGACTACCAATGATTATTAAATAAACGCTGATCATTCGGTTGGAGAAACTCGTGTTACTTATCTTTGATACAGCGCACGGATAGTCCGGATCCCTCTAATTCGCGTCCAAGATATAGTTTATTTTCTTTGGTAAAAATTTGTAGACAAGTTGGGTAGTATTTCTTCTCGATAGTTTGCGTCCAGAACATGGCGCACCATTCTTGCCCCGCTGGCTTCCCGGTATTTTTTATCCACCCGCACGGAAAAGCATTGAAGTTGCTGGAATTGTTACCGTTATCACTGCTCTCCCATCCTGATTTTGATTTAAGCGCATTTGAATTTGGCCCTGCCTCAACGATGAGCATTTCAAATTCTTGTTTTGTTGGTACATGCCATCCAACTGGTGCCAATCCCCTTTTGTCATTAACTGCAAACCAATTGTACATCAAGCCAAACTTTTCTATGGTAGTACTGTCATCGTTGTAATAGCGCCACGCTGGTGTGTGGTCTCGTTGTACTTCAAACCATTCTTTATCAGATGAAACAAACATAATACTATCGCCATTGCGAAAAACTTTTACAGCAAGATTTTGCACCATATAAACCTGGTTTCCGATAAGACAATTTGGAATGATATCTTGCCTTTCTTGCGAAGCTTGATGCACTTGAGCAAAGCCCACAAAATGGATATTCAAGCAAATAGTAGCAAGTAGAGGGGGAAAGATCTTTTTCATTCGTCGTTTTCGTTGTTTTGTTCAGGTTCGCCTTCATAGCACCTTACGGCATAACCATTTCTGTACTCGTTGTAGTAGGTAAGGACTTCTCCATTTCGGAATTTTAATGTAAAAGCAATCCCTACATCGTCATCGAGCGAGCTCGTCCAAAAGTAAGCTGCTTGGCCTTTTTCAATGAATACAAAATCGGCATTCACAAATCCGCTAGGGAGGGCATTAAATCCGCTTTCATTCGTGTGAATGTCATCAGAGGGCCAGTATTGCGTTGATTTCAAGCGAGATGCTGCTTTACTTTTAAGTATTTCATCTGTCTTATGATAATTCCAGAGGTCATATTGGTGCTTGTAAAAGCCTTCAAAAATGGTATCCTCAAATTCCATTATGAAATAATTCAAATCAATTGAATCTCTTGGTGGTAGAATGCTCCCCTCGTAATTATAAAAATGTTTGTAATAGGTTTGAAGCGCATATTCCCACCGGTCATATGATTCGAAGCATTCATCATACCCTTTTATTTCGTATTCCTGCGGTATATGCCAACCGGTCGGCGCCAAGCCACGCGGGTCTTTTATTGCACTTAGATTGTATAATTTTCCAAATGCTGCGGAGTGAAGACTATCTGCATTGTAGTAAGTCCAGGCTGGAATGTTGTTTTGCTGATAATACATCCATTGGGCTTTGTTTTGTGCCTGCGCTATAGTATCCCCATTTCGAAAATGCGCGGCATTTAAATTTCGTGTGTGCAGGGTGCTACCACAAATTCTTACCGTAGGGTACACTTGCCCGTCTATTGGATCAATAAAATCTGTTGACTTTTGTCCTAAAAGTTGGACATAAGTGAATAACAAGCAGAATAAAAGTAAATTTTTCATCATAACATTTGAATAATCAGAAAGATAGATAATATTATGATAAGACAAATTGGGATTTCAATTCTTTACTTTTTATTTAAATTAGGTTTTTATTGAGTCGAAAGCCGTATTCGTTTTATATTTTATGGTCCTATTTGTGGTCCTGTATAATAAGTGCAAACAACAAAAAACCCCTCATTCCAAAGAATAAGGGGTTTAGATGAGGTCTCAAGCAGATTCGAACTGCTGTAGACGGTTTTGCAGACCGGTGCCTAACCGCTCGGCCATGAGACCATCAGGATTGCAAAGATAAGCAATTTTACACTTTCAAAAAAGTCTAGGTCAGAACTTGATGAGTTTTTTTGTCAATAGCTGCCCATTCACTCTTGCCGAAACAAAGTAAACACCTTTAGGTAGGCTTAGCCATTGGTCGTTTTCTTGGCCTAATTGGATTTGTGTGGTTCCTGCCTCAGCAACTAGTTTCATTTTGACTTGGCCACTGGCGTCATAGATAAAAATAAGATCAGAAGGTTTTAGACTCAGTGGAAAAGACAAAGTGAGGGCATCTTGTGTTGGATTAGGATAGGCCATAATTGAACTGTTGTCGTTGAGGGGGTAGTCAGTCAAGGACGCACTAATTAGCGCTTCTAAATCATAGGTTTCGTCTCCGGGTTGATACGGCAGGTAGTGAAAATAGGTCAAGAACATTTCATCTGTGGTGTTGAAACCGCTGTAAATGGTCTGGGGTGGTGTATGAGGGTTATTGGGGTTGTTGATAGTGTTATCATAAGTGCCCTCACTTTTGAGCTTGTAGCCTTGTGGTACTTTTTGGATGTACTTGAAAAAATAGAAGTCTTGCCACATGAAATCCCATTTGGGAATATTGACAAACTTGATGGTGTCTGCACCGGGTTTGTAGGCGTAGGCCTTGATAGTGGTGCCGAGTAAGTGCATATGCGGGAAAACAGATAGCACAGAAAAGTTGGAAGGGATGGTTCCTCCTCCCGGAGGGTAAAACGCATTGAGGTCTGTTGTTTGGTCGGCAGGAAGGCTGAAGTTATAATTGGCTAATAAGGGCCCAGCACTAATTTGCCGCACATTGGTGCTGCCTTCTGGATAAAAGTGTAAAATGACTTTTGTGGAGTCGTAAAGCCCGAAAGAGCCCATGGGGTAGTGCATGGCAAAATAAATAGAGGAGCCAGGGCCGATGTCTAAGCCTAATTTGAGCGGGTCAGTAGAGGGCAAGATCATGGGAGTGGCTCCGGGTGTATAGCCAGTGATCAATTTGGTAGAGCCGTTACTTGGGCTGGCGCAATTGCCGCCGATGGTGTCGGTTGCTTCTATGCTTGTTGGGTCGAGGTAAACCAAACAATGGTGCACAATTTCTCGGTTGCCAGGTACTACTTCTACTGCTTTGATGATGCGGTTTTGAGTCAGGTTGGTAGGAATATTAAAGCAAACGTAATCGTCTTGAGATGTGGCTTTGGACATGTAAGTAGGGATCTGTACTTGCAAATCGCCATTGCCCAAAAAGGTATTAGAAGTGTAGACGGGCGGCGGCGGCGTTTGACTTGCAGTTCCTTCTTGTGCACCGTTGTTGAGCCAGCTGATAATGGTAGTTTTTTCGGTGTTGGAAAGCGCGCGGTTGTGTTGGTATTGTTGGTAGTTGTTGTCGGGTGGCCAAGGCGGCATTTCACCCGTATTGACGCACTGGTATACCGCAGCAGCGAGTGGGCTCACTTCGGCGTGGGTCATGAGCGAAAAGGGAGCGGCTCCACCGGGGTGGTGACACTGCGTACATTTGTTGTAAAATATCTGCGCGACATCGCTGCTCCAGGTCTGGGCATGGCTGCTGCTCATGACCAATAGGGAAAGAATGAATCCTAGTTTTTTCATAGAAGTGCTTAACGGAGTATTTGAATTTTAGTTCGGGTAATTTGGTGATTTTGGGCTTCCATTTCAAGGATAAAAATGCCGTTCTGTAGGTTTTCGAGGTTGATTTCTTTGTTGAACGCCGGATCGGTTGCAAAAGTTTGTAAGAGTTTCCCCTCTAAACTATAGATATTCATCCGTAGAATGGGGAAATTGGACCGAACATTCACCAAGCCTTCACTCGGATTGGGATAGACCAACACTTCCATCGCTGCTAACTGTTCAACTAAATTGTTGCTGCCACAAATTTCACTGCTCGGTGTGCCGTCGCAGTAGCTGGTGGGGTAGAGCAGCGCTTGTTCTTGCATGGCATTGGCTTCGAGCAAAGGCGTTTGATTACAACCCATCACGCCAACGAGAAAGTCGCGCACAAAGCGTTCCGTGCTGTCCATGTAGGCGGCATTGCTGATGTACGGGACGTGCTGGGCATTATTGAAGGTGTATATTTGATTGCTGACGCCAATTGCACAAGCGCGTTCGTGTAGCATGCGACTTCCGTCTAGGTACATGAGTGGCGTCCCAGGGTTCACCAAGCCGCGGTTGTAGGTAACGGTGCCATCGTTGGTGCCGTGAAACGAGCAAAGCGGCACGTCGCCCGCCTCCAGCCAGTTGTATTTGGCGAGTGCACCACAGCCGTTAATAACCGCGTGCACCTTTGTTGAATATCCGGGATTTCCTGAGGTGCCTTCCAAGCCACCCAAAGAAGCCAGTGCACTGGCGCTCATGTACTCGCTGAATTCACAGGCATTGTTGAGGTAGGCCACATGCAGCGCGGTAATGGCACCCGCAGAACTGCCGCCAATAAAAATATGGTTGGTATCGATATTGAACTGATTGGTGGTTTGGGCATCTTTGTAGAAATAACGAATGGCGGCTTTCAAGTCTTGTACGGCGCGCACAACAGCTTTAATAGCGTTGGTTGAGTCAAAAGGAAAAAATCCCAAGCGGTAATCTATACTTGCGCAGGCATAGCCCTTTAAGGCAAAGCGTTCGGAAAGCGCCTTTACATCTGGATCTGTTTTGCTGCCGCCAATGAAACTGCCGCCATGTACCCAAATAATGAGTGGTCGGGCAGCTAAGGTGTCATTCGCGGGTTCGTAAAAATCGAGTTTGAGTGTAGTGTTGCTATTGGCCCAATTGCTGTTTTGCCCGTAGGTGAGGTTGCTCGTGAGGTTGAACTGTGAAAAAACAGCTTCGGCGTAGCGCCCGCTTGAACAAGGGTCTTGAGCTTGCGCTTGTAATTGAAGTCCAAAAAGAAGCGTTATGAGGGCGAGTAGTTGTTTGGTCATGGGTTGGAATTTGTTTCTAAATTATGAAAATTTCAGATTTAAGACCTGAAAATCACTTACTTTGCCAAAAACAAACATATGTGCAAGTACTTTTTCATACTCCTCCTCTTTGGATTTCAATATTTAAGCGCCCAAGATTTACCAGCCTATAAAATCTACAATTCAAAAGGAAAAGAAGTCTCTTTTAAGTCCATGGTAAAGTCAGCAAATGGGGCAACAACCGTGTTGTTTGGCGAATTTCACGACAACCCAATTGCGCATTGGCTGAAATTAGAATTAACGCAACAAATGTTTGCCGCACATGGCAGCAATTTACAACTCGGTTTTGAGATGTTTGAGCAGGACCAACAAGCTATATTGTCTGCTTATTTAGCCGGGACCATTCCCTCAGATAAGCTGAAGGATACATTAAGACTTTGGCCAAATTACGAAACAGACTATGCACCATTAGTCGAATTTGCCAAGGAAAAAGGCTTGCCTTGCGTGGCTTCAAATATCCAAAGAAAATACGCGAGTTTGTTGTTCAAAAAAGGCAGGGCTGCGCTAGATACTTTGCCTGAGACCATCAAGCAACAGATGGCGCCATTGACTTTTGGTTTCGACACAACTTTATCTCAGTACCAAGACATGAAGCAAATGGGCGCACACATGGGCCCTGGCATGGGTTGGCGCATGGTAGAAGCGCAGGCTATCAAAGATGCAACAATGGCACATTTTATCTTGAATAATCCGTGGCGCACACCAAAAACGGTTCATTTGCACTTTAATGGGGCGTATCATTCAGATTTTTATCAAGGCATCATGTGGTATTTGCAACACGAAGGAGCAGCTCGCATTTTGACCATCAGTACAGTGAGTCAAGAAAACGTACAAAAATTAGACAAGGAACATTTGGGACGGGCAGATTTTATCATCTGCGTGCCTTCCAACATGACTTCAACGCATTAAGGCTTACTTGAGCGGAATACCTCTGGAGCTCACCAGGCCGGTTGCTTTGCTTTTTTGTAAGCTAAAGGTAAAGGTGGTTCCGATGCCCACTGTACTACTCACCTGAATTTGCTGCCCATGGGACTCAATAATGTGCTTGACAATCGCCAATCCTAAGCCCGAACCGCCTTCATTTCGGTTCCTGCTTTTTTCCACGCGGTAAAAACGTTCAAATAGCCTTGGTAGGTGCTGCGGTTCTATACCAGCGCCGTCATCTTTGAACTGGATATTATAGGTGTCTTCGATTTGCACAACACTAATGTTTAGTTGGCCACTTTCTTTACCATATGAAATGGCATTGCTCGTAAGATTGAGTAATACTTGTGAAAGTTTATTGCGATCTGCATTGACATAACAATAGGGTTCAGAAGATTCAACCCTTAGTTTGAAATTTTTCTCTTTGGCAATGAGTTCTAAAGCCTCGTAGGTTTCTTTTACCACTTCTAGGAAGTCAAAGCTGCGGATGTCTAGCGGAATGCGTTCGAGTTCGAGTTTGGTGAGCTGATCGAGGTCTTCAAGGATGTGAGTCATGCGCTCAGTAGATTTAGAAGCGCGCTCTAAAAATGTTCTGAGAATAGCGGGGTCTTCCATGCCTCCATCGAGCAAAGAATCTATATAACCTTGAATGGAAAAGACCGGCGTCTTGAGTTCATGCGCTAAATTGCCCAGAAACTCTTTTCTGAATGCCGCTTGTTCTCTGAGTTTTTCGATTTCTTTGTTGCGTATTTGCTTCCATGCTTTGACATCTTGTTCGCCTTGAGCTACAAGCTCATCAATAGATTGGTCTTTGCGCTGTTCGCTTTCTAAAGTTTGGATGCTGCGGTAGATCAGGCTCATGCGGTATTGCAAAAAGCGCTTGATGATGTAGTAAAAGATGGTGTAAGCAAAAATCCCGGATACGAGCGGGATTAAGAAGAGCAGTGTATTGCTCAGGGTGACGAGCTGTAAATGGACAAATAAGGTAAAGAGAAACGTCAGTATATAAAATAAAATACTGCCACTTAGAATCAGGAAACTAGGTCTAGCTTTTCTCACTTGTCATTGAAGGTATATCCGACGCCTTTTATGGTACGAATATACGCATCTCCAAGCTTTTCGCGCAATTTTCTGATGTGAACATCGATAGTGCGTTCCCCAACAATGGTGTCATTGCCCCAAACAACTGCAAGTATTTGGTCGCGGTTGAATACTTTACCGGGTCTGCTTGCGAGTAGTTCGAGTAATTCAAATTCTTTTTTTGGCAATTGTAATTCTTTTCCATCGAGCTCCACAACATAACGATCGCGGTCAATGAGGATGCTTTTTGCGCCCTCTGCACCTTCTTTGCTTTTGAGTCGACGTAAAAGCGATTCAATTTTACTGATTAATAAACGCGGTCTGATGGGTTTATTGATGTAGTCATCGGCACCGGCTTCAAAACCTGCTATTTGTGCGTAATCTTCGGTGCGCGCTGTCAAGAATGCGATAACGGGCTGAACCATGTTCAAGTCTTTTCTGATGACCTGACAAGTCTCAATACCGTCCATTTTGGGCATCATGACATCGAGTAAAATGAGCGAAGGATTGATTTGCTGCACGAGGCGGAGAGCTTCTATGCCATTGCTGGCTGTAAAAACTTTGTAGCCTTCTTTGCGCACGTTGTACGATAAAAACTCTAAGATATCTGGTTCGTCGTCAACGATCAGTATGGTATGTCCTTTTGTATTTTCCATCGTTAGTTTTGTTTAAAAAAAGAGGGGGCTTAAAACCCCCTCTTGAATTGTTTGTCAATTATTTGCGAATCATGAGGTGTTTGATACCTACTTGATTGGCGTTGATCAGTTGAACTGTGTAGCTTCCTGATGCGAGTTCGCTTACATTCACTGGAAGTAGAACAGAACCTACTTCAGTGATTTGTGTTGAGTAAACCAAACGACCAGTTGCGTCAGTAATGTTTAATGTACCAGCAGAGTTGTTTTCAAAAGCAACCAAAACTTGCTCAGCGGCAGGGTTAGGGTATACCATGAAGTTCAAAGCTGTAGCTTCTTGCATTCCAACTTCAATTGAGATTTCGAAAGAAGTTGTACTCGTACAGTTGCCATTGATGGCAGTAAGTACTACTGTATACGTTCCGTTTGCAGCGTAAGCATGTGCAGGAGCCGTAGCAGAAGAGTTGGTGAAGTCACCGAAATCCCAAGAGTAAGATGTTGCTCCTGTAGAAGTGTTGGTAAAGGTAACCACGTTGCCAGCACTTGTGAATGAACCTGCAGCAGTTGGTGTTGCTGTAAAGGTAATGTTTGTGGTTGCAGATTGACCAACACCGTTACAAGCGTTTGCATTGGTTACAGTAACGTATACTGCAGCTGTTGCGTTCACTTGGATAGTTTGTGTTGTTTCACCTGAAGACCATAAATAAGAATCAGCTGCGGATGCGGTAACCGTTACCACATCACCAGAACACGCTTGTGTACTAGATGCGCTGATAGTTGGAGCTGGAGCGTTAGAAACGTTCACAGAAATTGGTGTAGAAGCACTTGCACAACCGTTTGCATCAGTTACAGTAACTGAATAGTTACCTGTAGTTGAAACAGTAATCGTTGAAGTTGTTGCGTTGGTAGACCAAACGTTACCTGCACTTGCACTTGAAGTAAGGTCTACTGACCCACCTGTACAGAATGTAGTAGAACCGCTAGCTGTAATCACTGGCGTTGCAGGAAGTGCATTGACAACTACAGTAATAGCTGCACGCATACTTTCGTCGTTGCCAACATTTGCTTGAGAAACGTAGTAAGTATAAGTTCCGGCAGTTGTTGTACTTGGTACTGGAGCTGTTGTGGTGTATGTTCCACCAGTTGCTTGTGTATACCAACGAAGTGAGTTACCTGTAAGCGCTGTTGCTGCCAATGCAGTAGCTGTTGCACCTTGGCAGTAAGTAAAGCTATTTGTAGCAACAACTGGTGTGGCAACAGAATAGAATTTTGCATTCATGAAGTTACCGTTAGACGCAGCAACTGAACCAGCTGCTAAACGTGCGTCAGGAGTAACTCCAAGAGCTGTAAACAAATTCACCCAATTGATTTGAGCAAGTGTTGCTGTTGTGTCGTTTCCGTCTGGGCCCATAAAAGAAAGGTAGAATGCTGCTGTAGAAGCGGCACCACCAGAAGTACCTGCATTATAAATTGTATTCGTATTCGCAATAAAGTTACTCAAAGAGTTGTGTCCAAATACAAGGGTATCACCGTTTACATTGTTCACAACTGCTGTACCTTCGATGGATAAGCCTTTTTCCCAACCTGTTACAAGTGTGTTGAAACAAGAGGTAGCTGTATTTCTACGCAAGCGGTAAGCTTTTTCAAATTTTTCACCAACTGGAAGTGCTGTAGTACCATTTCCTTTAGGACCTACCAATGTTCCGTTTGAGAAAATTGGTGCGGTTTTAGGTTGCGCTGTAGATCCAGCTGCATCGTTGTCAGATTCAAATGAATTAGAGTCACCAGCGGCATCAAACATGTCTTTGTCGCGAATAGAAAGGAAGAATTGAATTTTTCCTCTGTAACCGAAATCGGTATCAAAATCGTCGTCTAGACCACGGTAAGCGATAAGGTGCTTACAGTTAACTGTTCCACCAAACCATTCAAATGAGTCGTCGCCAGAGAAAGCAACTTGTACGTAATCTACGATTGTACCGCTACCCACAGAACCAAAAGTGATTCCGTTGATTTCTTTGTTTGGCTCAAGTGCAATTCCAGCAAACTCAATGCGGACATAACGCAAAGTACCAGAGTTGTCGTTGTCGAAGTTGCCACCAAACTGAGAATCTGTAGTTGGCACAATTCCTTCGATGTTCGCAACACCACCAGGTTGGTTGTTCTTTGCCAAGCCTAATAGGACCAAACCACCCCAGTCACCTTCGTTACGAGCGCCTACGGCTTCGTTAGAAGTGAATACAATTGGGTTAGCGGCTGTTCCATCCGCGATAATTTTGGCACCACGCGTAATGAGAAGAGTACCTTGTGTGAGTTTGTCACCGCGGATGATTGTTCCTGGTGCAATAGTTAAAGTTGCATTGTTTTTGACATAAACTTTGTTCATGAGCTTAACCACACCACTCCATGTTGTGTTGGTGGTGATGTCGGCAGAAACAGTAGTTACTGTTGCTGGGTAAGCTGTGTTTTCTGGGTCAAAATTTGCCCAGCCAGAAGTCCAGTCTGTAGCAGGCGTGTTGTCAGTTACTGGAAACGCACCACGGTAATTGGTAGGTGTCCAGAATGCATCCTGAGCCATGGCTACAGAGCCAAGACAAAGGGCAGTCAAGAGGGTGTAAATTTTTTTCATCTTTTTAAATTTTGTATGCCGCAAAGTTCCTGCGTTATCAGTCGGGTTAAGTTATAGCTCCCTTAAGTTTGCTTTAAATGTGTGTTAAGCATTTGAAACAATTCCTTAACATTGACAACTTAGAACTTGTATTTGAAGTTCAAGGTAATCGTTTGTCCAAAGGTGATTTCTTGCCAAGCGCTATCCACGCCTTTGTCATAGCGTTTGTTCTTGTTGATATCTTGGAAGAAAACTAAATCCTGCGCAAGAAGGTCTGCACAATTTAGTTTGAGCTCGTATTTGTCATTCCAAGTCTTGCCAATTTGGAAGTCGAGTACGTGGCGGCCGTTTTCCCAAACACTTGGTTCTTGGATGCTGCCCGCAATAGCAATGCGCTGCCCAACATAGTTGTATGAGAAATTCACAACAAGGTCTTTTTGACTTTCGTAGAAGAGACCTACATTCAAGATGTACGGAGACTGACCCTGTAATGGTCTTGTAGACCCTGGATATTCTTCGAGGCCTGCAAATGCGCTGAGGTCAGCAGCTGAGCGGATCAAAGAGGCATTGGTATAGAATGTAGTTCTGGAGAAAATAGAATTGGAATCTGTACGATTCATCCAGCCTAAATTCATGCGGTACTCAAGTTCGGCACCGTAGCTTGTAGCCTTTGAAATGTTATTGAAATATAATTCAGGGGTTCCGGATGTTCCGGTTCTGAGCAATAATTCAATCGGATTCTCGAAGGTTTTGTAAAAACCAGAAACACTGATCACCTGACCTTTCCCTGGGAAATATTCCAAGCGGGTATCGTAGTTATTGATGGTGGCGCGCTTGAGTTGTGGATTTCCAGACGCTAAGTTGTCGTTGAGGAAGTTATAAAAAGTAAACGGTGCAAGTTCACGGAACTCCGGACGGCTTACCGTACGTGCAGCACTTGCTCTCCACTGAAAGCGCGTAGTAAATTTGTAAGTTAAGTTAAGCGAAGGCAAAAGGTCAATAACGGTGGTATCTAGATATTTATCTGCATTTGAACCAAATTCAACGTAATGAAACTTTTGTTGGTAAGCCTCTGCGCGCACACCACCTACAACACGAAGCTTGCTGAACACTTTCGTATCGATCATGGCATAAACTGCGTTGAGTAAAGAGGATGCATCGTAGCTGTCGTCAACGTTTGTACCTTCTTCTAGCTTGAAACCTCCATCTCCATTGGCCATTAAACCAAGGTTTTCACTCGAAAAAATTTGGTCTTCAGGCTGCAATAACAAATTAGAATTGAAAGAAGATGAACCTGCTGGGTCGTATTTTGAAAAGCCGAGGTTGCGCGCTGCGAAGTCACGGCCTCTGTACTGATGGAAGCCACCAAATTTAAGGTAGTTTTTAGAGTCGTCTCCACCAACTTGCTTGCTGAGGTCATAGCGTGCACTTGCAATATTTTCACTCATGGTAGACCAGAACATATTACCTGCACCAAGGGTAGAGATGTCGTTGTTCTGAACAACTGCAAAATAAGGCAAAGTGGTATCTACTTGCTGATAAACCATACGGCGCAAAAATGGGATATCGCGCTTCACGTTACTGTAACCAACTGTCCAGTTGAATTTCCAGTCGTCTTTGAAGTCATGCTTGCCAAGTAGTTGCGTTGTGAGCAAGTTGTTTTGGGTATACCAGATGTTGGTAGAACGCTCATTGTACATCGATTCGATGTCCATGTCGCGCTTTCCTTGACGGGTGTTGACTTTGTCGTCAGAGGAAACCGAGTAAAGTGTTTTGAGTTGTATTTCGGTTCTTTTGCTCAGATCAAATTTCAAGTTGAGTAAGCCTGTATTGAGAATCGATTTGGTATAGGCAGAATCTATGAGTTCGTTTTTAGTCACAACACCTCCGACTTGTTCTTCAAATTCGCGTCGGGTTACCAAGCTAAAATTATTGGCGTTGCTGTAAGAGTAAGCAAACACATAAGACAGGCTTTTTTTGTCTTGTAGTTTGACTTTATTGCCCACACTGTATTGCAGACTACCGTTTGGCAAAGCTGTACCGCGTTGAGTGGACCAATTTGAAGGGATTAACTTAGCTAAATCAGCTTTTTGCTGCGCAGTTAAGGAGGCAAAATCAGCGGTATTTGGAAGGCCATCAGGAATTGCTCTTGCATTGGTGCCAAAGCCCGAAATATCGCTTGCTCCGCCGTTGTAGGTCTTGAAGTCCTTGAGGGTACTGATGGTATTGTAGCCCATTCCGATTTGAATATTTTGAAATTTTTCTGATCTAGGTTCAACCGTTTTGATATCGATCACACCACCCGCAAATTCTCCGGGTAATTCAGGCGTTGCACTTTTCATGATGAAAAGATTCTCTAGCATGTTTGACGGAAAGATGTCAAAAGAGAAGGCCTTGCGGTCGCTTTCTGTACTTGGTAGCGGCGCACCATTGATGAGCGCAAAGTTATAGCGGTCAGAGAGCCCGCGAACGACTACAAATTTGTTGTCCTGAACACTCGCGCCACTGACGCGTTTGAAAACCTGAGAAACACGTGAGTCTGGCGTCTTGATGAATGTATTTTTATTGATACCGTCGACAACGCCCGCTTGATTGATTTGCATTTTGGTCACCTCCATGTCACCTTTGTTCTTGTCTGATTTGCGCTCCACGCGGACATCACCGGTTGTTTGAGACTTTGTTTTGAGGACAGATTGGGTGTTAGCGGTTTGACCTTCAGTTACAATGATGTTTTCTGCTTTGAAAGTTTCATAACCTGGCGCTTTGATTTCTACAGTGTATGTTCCGGCAGCGAGTGCACTGAAAAGAAAAGTACCTTTTTCGAGATCAATGGTCGCTTTATTAGCAATGTTTAAACGAACGGTAAATTCTTTAACCGGGTTGTTGTTGTCGTCTTGAACAGTGCCAGCAATGGCGCCTGTTTGTGCAGTAGCAGTACTTGAAATTAATCCAACGAATAATAGGGTGAGGGCAAGTGTAAAATACTTCATTTGTTAGCTTTAAATATTAGTGCAAAGGTCAATTTGTATCTTGACGACTACATTAATCAAAGATTAATAAAGCATTAATAAGCCGCGTTATTTTGTTAACATTAGCTTAACACAAGTGCCAAATACCTTGAAATACAAAAGGGAGGCTTATGGGCCTCCCTTTCTCAGTTTTGATATTTTGTTGTTTATTCGATAACGATTTTCATCTCGACGCGTCGGTTTTTCTGACGGCCTTCAGGCGTATCGTTGGTAGCGATTGGCTTGGTTTCGCCGAAGTAAAGCGTTAGCAAACGCGCTTCATCTACTCCTTGACTGATCAGATACGCCTTGAGCGCCTCTGCACGTTTTTTAGAGAGTACCAAGTTGCCGTTGTCGTCGCCGACGTTATCGGTATGGCCTGCAATTTCGAGTTTCCAGGTTGTTTTTTTCTTGAGCACTTCTGCAAGTTCGTTAAGCGAAGGTTTAGAGCTCTCAAAAATGATGTCTTTGCCCGATTCAAACTCGAGGTTGTCAAAGGCTGTTTTGAGCACTTCAATGACCGCTTGCTCAATAACTGGGCAGCCCTTGTTGGATTTAGGCCCCGGTGTGTTCGGACAGTCGTCGTCTTTGTCGAGCAAACCATCGGCATCGGAGTCTTTGTAAGGGCAGCCTTTGTTGGCTTTTGGCCCGGCGAGGTTCGGACAGTCGTCGTCTTTGTCGAGTAAACCATCGGCATCGGTGTCTGGCCAAGGACAGCCTTGGTTTTCTTTCGGACCAGCTACCGTTGGGCAGTTGTCTACATAGTCAAATAGACCGTCGTTGTCTTGGTCTGGGCAGCCTTGATTTTCTTTCGGGCCCGCATTTTCTGGGCAAACATCTTCGGCATCTGTAAGGCCATCGCCATCTTTGTCCGGACAACCTTTCAAGGCCACCACGCCGGCCACAGTTGGGCAAGCGTCTTCTGAGTCGATGATTTTGTCGCCGTCGGTGTCTGGGCAACCATTGAATTCCTTGAGGCCGGCCACAGTAGGGCAGGCATCTTCTGAGTCAATGATTTTGTCGCCGTCGGTGTCTGGGCAGCCTTTGAATTCTTTGAGGCCAGCAACCGTAACGCAAGCATCTTCTGAATCTGGAATGCCATCGCCGTCGGTATCTGGGCAACCTAAGAAAGCCCAAGTGCCTGGTACATTTTTACACTCGTCCATTTTGTCGGAGACTTTGTCTTTGTCTTTGTCCTTGACGCGGTGGTATAATATAGGTAAGCGCAAGCCTGCGTAAAAATCAACGCCGCTGATTTCGCCTTTTGCACGCAGCAAATGCATGTCGTTCATGCCTAAAATTACTGGCCCGATGCGAGTTGCCAAGCCAGTGCGCAAGCCACTGTATTTATTGTAGGCGATAGGGAAGTAAAGGCCGAAGTAAGGGCTGTCAAAGCTTGGCGTCAGGGAGAGTTGGCTGGCCACGTTTACTTTGGTGTCCTTGTTTTTAGGAATCATGTTGAGCATGGCCGTTGCGTTCACATAAAAGTAGCTCCAAATGTGGTAGTCTAGTTGCAAACTCATGGCTGTCGGCGTGCGCATGAGATATGTTTGCGAAGGATCTTGTAGCGAAACCCATTCAGTGTTGCCCGCAGCAGTAGATTCATTGATCAGGGAATCGATGACCATATCAAAAGATTCTAAATCTGTAGAGCTATCGAAACGACGCAAATCAAAAAGCGAGCTTGAATTCACCACAAAGTTGCGGCTTAAACCACCTTTCGTAAATTTCATGCCGCCCATGTCCAGCATCGAAAAACCGACGCGCGCCTTGTATTTGTTTTCGTTGCGCATCCAGAGGTCGGTTTTGCCGTCCATGTCGTATTTATATTTGGCGTAATTCGGGCGCCATTCGTATACTGCGCCTAAATCGAGACCGAAGCCAATGGAGCCCGGTTTGAGGTAGCTCGCGATATTATTTTGATCGATTTGGCCATTGACGCCAGCCGATATGAAATCGCCAACTTCTTTGGAATACCCATAGTCAAATGTGCCGGCAAGGTACTGCGAGGTATCTTCATTGATGAGGTTGTAACTAAAATCTTTGGTATGCACATAAGCACTCGCAAAGCCGAGCAAGATTTTTGGGCTGATGCCAATTTTTAAGAAGTGTTCTTTGTTGTCGATGAGTACTTGGCTATAATTGAAGCCGATTTCGCTCCAGGTCATGTGGTTCACATTGACGAGTTCCTCATTGAGCTGCATGTTCCATAGGGCAGGATACTCCAAGCCTTCTTCAGACAAAACGGCCAATTTAGGATCCATGTTGTCGACGTTGGTAATCGAGCGCAAATTGGCATAAATACCTAATGAACGTTTTTCACCGATATGAAAAGCCAAATTAAATAAGTCGAGTCTGAAGTTGATATTGGCTCCTAAAACGCCATTGGAGCCTGCGTTGTAATTGCGCACTATGAGGCGATCGATAAACGTTGACGACGGATAAGCCCAAGCGTCGAGCACGGCGGTATCGGTCAGGGATTTGGCCCACCAATAGCCACCGTTTCCTTGTTCAGCGCGCATGGCATCAGCGGAGAAGTAAGCAAAATTTTGATAGGTAAATAGGTTCAAAGCGGGTAGGGCTAAGTCCATTTTGTAGCGCCCATCTACAAAAGATGCCGGATTGACTAAATTGCCCATCGCGCCTGCGTAGTTACTCGAGCTCACACCCAAATATGCCTGCGCTTGTACTTGTAAGCTGCTGATGAGCAATAAAAATGACCAGGTTAATTTTCTCATTGTTTGTTGTATTGGATGATATAAGTTCCTAAAAATGTGGTGATCGAATAGGCGTTGTTCCCAAAAGAACTCAGCTGAACTTCTTGTTGACCATGACGCTTTTCGGTGTCGAGGTCTCGACCTAAGTCGTCTAGAAGGTAGATTTGGTTGCCCACGGCATCAATTGCGCTTAAAATACTTTGGTTATTGGGGCCATAGAAGCTCGAAAGCTGCGTAATTTCTACGGCATCTAGTGTTTTTTCCCAAGCGCGCTGCCCTCTTGCGTTGAAAGCAAAAAGACTACTGTTGCGTTTAAAGACAATGATTTGGTTTGCTGCTTGTATATACGATCCGACACATTCAACGCGACTCGGTACCTCAAATTGTTTTTGTCCATTTAAAGAAAGCACAGTCGCTGTGTTTTTTTCGATTTTTACGGCAAACGCAGCGCTCGTGTTTCCGACCAAAACGTAGGTTGTGTCTGCATTTTGCTTCAAGGCAACTTTGCGTTTAGTGACATCGATGATTTGATGTTGGTTGTCCGTTAAAATACTGACAAACGCTTTTCCGCTTTGCTTGTAACTATGCAGCTGGCGCACCTTGCTGCCCAAACTAAATTGCTTGATCAAGCCTCCGGTTTCGGAATACAACTGCACACTATTTGAACTGCTCGCACACATGAATTCTTTTTTACCTTTGTTTTCGAGCACCTGTATGCGCGTACCTGCATCGTGCGTAAGGCGATACACCAAGCGCCCAGTTTTATCGAATAATTGGGCTTCGTGTTCAAATTGTACACAAACGAGTTGTGCTGAGCCACTGATTTGGTAGAGTTCAAGGACATCCTGACTCAAGTCCTTTTCCCATTTGCGCAAACCGTTGATGTAGCCAACCAATTGGTGGTTTTCTGTCATGGCAATCACGTTGCCACGTTCGGCAAAGGCTGCAAATTGCAAGACCCGGAAACCGGGGTTCATGACAAAATAATCCCTGATTTTATCTTGTTGTTCTAATGTTTGCGCATTGAGTTTTTGGTAACTCGTTTCAATAATTTGCTTACCCAGTAGCGTTACCGTTTTCTTTTGGTTGGCATCTACCCAACGTGCGCTCACTTTGCTCGGCATATTGGCGAAGAAGCGGTTGGTCTGGGATTCGTCCTGAGAAAGTGTTTGCCCAAGAGTTGCAGAGGCGAGGGCTTGATCCAAAAGCGTTTTACTAGGACTTGCAAAACCAAACTGACCATAAGTTGCTAAATGCCAAGTTGTTTTTGTGTCACTGATGATGCTTGAAAATTGCAAGTTGTTGTAAGCCGCACTTTCGGTATTGAGTTCCTCTTTTCTGAAAAATTCGTTGAGTGTTTGAATCGGATTTGAATTTTCTTGAAAATCAAAGATGACTAAACTCGAGCTGTCTTGCTTGAGGTGCACAAAGCCGTGGTCTATACATTTGAACCATGGGCTTTTGGCAAAAGCAGGGTCAAGTTGTTGGGCATATGATTTTTCGTAGAAGTAGTATCGTTTGAAAAAATCTGGAATGACAGCAGCAAAAAGGGCTTGATCATCTTGTTTGCGCAGTGCCGGGTTCGGATTTCTGTATTTGACATAGCGGTACTTGGCGTCTTTTTTACAATAGGTTTCTGTCAGGCGGATTTGTTTATCCTGATCCCACTTGAGCCAAGCATAACTTGCTTTTGCACTTACATTGATGTGGAGTGGCTCGGCTGCAGGTAGTTCGCCTTCGAAGAGCAATAATTGGTTGCGGTTGTATTTGCCGTGGAGTTGGCCAAATTCAAATTGCTTGAGCTTGCCAAGTTGCAGCGGGAATAGCCCATTTTCAAACAGGTGTTTGATGTCTTTTTTGGTCCAATTACCTTTCTTTTCGATGAGTATTTTAGTGGATTTCGCACTGAAGAAAAACGTGACGGGCTCTTTCGCTTTCTTAACGATGGTGTAGTACAAGCTCTCATTGAGTTCGGTCGTGACCATTCTTTCGTTTTCCCAGTCGAGCGCTTGCGGGTCTTGTACAATATAGACCGCTTGATCTTTTGAGTTGAAGTAGGTTCTGAAATCAACGAGGTTTTCGTTGGAGAGGAGGTCGTAGGAGCTGAAAACAACCCAGCCGAGGGCCAAAATACCGAGAAGGAGTAGAACTAGACGTTGGCGCATGCGTTTTTTCTCAAAGTTAGTCAAAAAGGCCAATTTGTTGGTCTCGCGCTAATAATTGAAAAGTCAGCCTGTGATGAGGTGAAGGTCCAAATTGGGCAATTGCTTTGCGGTGCGCAATTGTGGGGTAGCCTTGATTTTGCGCCCAGGCATATTGTGGATACGCTTGATGCAAATTGGTCATGAGTTCGTCTCTATGCGTTTTGGCGAGGATGCTCGCTGCGGCAATACTCGAAAAACGGGCATCGCCTTTGATCATACAGGCAAATGGAGTTTGTCCATAAGGCTTGAAGCGGTTGCCATCGACCAGAATAAAAGCAGGTTGTATTCGAAGTTGCGCTAAAGCTCTGTGCATGGCCAGGATACTGGCATTTAAGATGTTGATTTGGTCAATTTCGAGATGATCCACGACGCCAATTCCGTAACAAAGAGCTTTCTCAAGGATTTCTTCGCGCAGCACCGTGCGTTTTTTGGCGCTGAGTTGTTTGGAATCATTGAGTGAGGCAATGGGCCTTGCCGGGTCGAGGATGACTGCTGCTGCTACAACTGGCCCTGCTAAGCAACCCCTTCCAGCTTCATCACAACCAGCTTCAGGAACAAGTTCTTGGTATTGTAAGATTAAATCTACCACAGCACCAAATTATTGAAATATTTTGTAGTTTTATGCTAATCTAAATTTACCCCATGAAAAAACTAACTCTTCTCGTATTGGCTTTAGGGCTCAATTTGCTCGTTTTTGGTCAAAAAACGCTTAGTGCAACGGCTGCTAATCTAGCTGAGCTCAAAGGAGGTATCGCTACAGGCCATATCCAACTGACTTTACCTGCTGAGGTCACCGAAGAAAACGTCATTATGTACGCTAAGTATTACACGAATATGTTCACCGTTGATTTCAATGCCAAATCACACGTTGCTACTTTCCATATGCTCACCAATGATGCCAATTCAAGACGCGTTATTTTGCGTTTCTTGGGTGCCAATCAAATCGCCAATGTTCAAGTCGCTGACCGCGCTTATGACCTCGGTGCATTTTTTGACAACTTCCTCCAATAATTAAAGTCACTCTTTCTTTCTCATGAAAATATTTTTTGTTGCGGTAGCCGCACTTGCCCTCACCTTATCAAGTTGTAAGAACTCACAGATTGCCTACAAGCACTACGGTCCTGTTGCCGTAGATTCAACTCAGGCACTTACCCTAGACCAAATGCTTTTGGCATTTCAAGCCAATCCAAAAAATGATATGTTCACGTTTTCGGCACCATTAGTTGGTGTTTGCCAGAGCGCTGGTTGTTGGGTCAATGTACAGCCAAGCAACGGAGACCTCATTCGCGTGCGCTTCAAAGACCACTTCCTTGTACCACCAGCCACCGAAATCAACTCAGTAGCTTATTTCCATGGCAGAGCGTATTATGATACTCTTTCAATTGAGCTGCAAAAACACTTCTTAGAAGATGCCAAAGCGCCTCAATCCGAAATCGATCAGATCACTGCCCCTAAGATTGAATTGAATTTTGAAGCCGACGGCGTTTGGGTTAAGAAGTCTTCTTCAAAACCAAATAAGTAAACGCAACAGAACCCCCTATAATAGCGCCCTTTACCCACCATAAATAGGAGGGCATTAAAAAAAGTGCTACTAAATTCACTGGAATCAATAGGATAGCCAGTAAATGAAACTTCCCTTGGTTTTTATTTTCTGAAATCATAAATGCCTCCTGGTGTGAAACAGAGGTGCAACGGTATGTCGTCCGGATGCAAGTCTGCTATGGATACAAACTCATCAAATAAATGGAGTCCTATGAATAAGCAATCAGGTTTGCACTGCTTGAGTAGGCGGTCGTAAAAACCTTTGCCGTAACCCACGCGCTGTCCGTCCGAATTGAGGCCGAGCAAGGGCACAAAAACGTAATCTAGTTTATTGGCGAGGAGCGTTCTACCGTGCTTGGGTTCTGGTATGCCAAACGAACTGATTTCAAGCTGGCTTGGGTGCTCGTAGTGGTAAAGTGCCAAGCTGTGGTCACTAAAATTGGCTTTAGAGAGCACCGGATGCCCGCCTTTCAAAATGATGTCTTCGAGTAAGCCATAGGTTGAAATTTCTTTTTGCCGCTCGATGGGCAAAAAGATGCTTACGTATTTAGAAGAGAAGGGGATAGAATCCAGCACAAGTGCTTGTACTTGTGCTGAGATTTTAGTGATGTCAAATGGGCTTAGCTGAGCTCGCTTGGCTTTATAAAGCTGGCGAATTTCGGCTTTTGTCATGTTATAAGCGAACGCCGAGTTCAGAGAGCTTGCGGTTGTCTATAACGCCTGCTTTTTTGCGCAAACCACCCATAGCCTGACCTTCTACTTGGTTGGCTAAGCCTTGCATGAGTTGGTCTTTTTCCGCTTGGAAATTGGTTGTAGCAGGTGCTTTAGTGCTCGACTTAATTTGGATCACGTAAACGCCTGTTTCACCTTTAAGTGGAAGCGTGCGCTGACCTTTCTTAAGCGCTCCTGAGAACAAATTACCGATGATGGTAGGCTCATAACCTGCGTTGGAGATTTGTGGATTGCCAAAGGTAACTTCTGCGTCGATTACCGGTGTATTGAATCTTTTTGAGATGGCTTGTAAAGACTTCCCAGCCATTTGATTCATGAAACGTTTTGCTTTCTTCTCTTGGATGAGTTCTCTCTCCATTTGAGCGCGTACGTTCTCAAAAAGTGGCTCACCTTCCGGACGAATGGCGCTGATCATAGCGATAACGTATTTTTCTTTGTCGCGAATTGGAGAAAGTGTCATGGTACCAACTGTAGCATCTTCGGCGTAAGCCATTTCTAATACGCGGTCGCGGGCCATTGTGGTAGTGAAACCAAATACTTTTGGCGCTTTATCTTCGATTTGGATGACGCGTGGTGCATAGTTCGCACGGGTAACGATGGTATCGAAAAGCGCTGCTTTTTTGAATGCGTCTTCTTCTTTAGAAATCTTGCGGTCGAGCTTCATCAGGATGCCATTGACTTCGCTTTCCATGTTGGCAACAGTTTCGTCAGAAGGCTTGAAGGTAACGCTGATAGAAGCCAATAATGGGAATTTACCCGGTGCGCGATCAAGTACTTCGATGATGTGGAATCCGAAATCGGTTTTGACAACACCTACTTTACCGATTGGTGCAGTAGCGCAATAGCCACCGAATTCTTTGACCATGTCGCCTTCGAGGAAGTCTTCGTAAACGCCGCCTTTGTCTTTTGATCCTGGGTCTTCAGAGTATTTTTTGGCCATTGCATCCCAGTTTGTTTTATTTAAAACTTTTGCGATGCTATCTGCTGTTTTCTTTTTAGCGGCAATAACTTTTTCGTCTTTGCTGCTGTTGGTGGAAATCAGGATGTGGCGTGCTTTGAGGCTAGCTGGTGTAAAGCCAATGACTTTAGACAAGACCATTTTTTCTTTGGAAACATATGGCCCAACTAATTGACCAAGCGTAGCCGTTTTAAAGATGGTGTCTAGGCTAATTGGATAAGTTTGGTAGCGATCTGCTTTCGGATGGCCTTCAGGTACGGACGTGGAACGTTTGTCACTGAAGTAAACTGGTGTTTCGCTGTTTTTAGCTACAAATGCAGAATCGTTGGTGCTTGCTGAGAAACCTGCGCGGAGTGTATTCATTTTGTTGGTGAATACGGTGGAGTCTGCTTTGGATGGGCGGATATTGACATCAAACATTTTGACATCGCGGCTCGCGTTGCGCACGGCATATTTTTTATCGCCTTTGTGTGCTTCGTAAAAGGCTTTGAGTTCTGTTTCAGAAACTTTGATGTCGGCATCAGAGATTTCTGTGTAACGACGCACTACAAAAGAAATGGTTTTCTTTTCGTTGTTGGCGTAGTATTGGTCTTCAGCCTCGAGGTCGGTGACGTATACACCTTGTTTGAGCAAACCGAAGTATTTCTCAGTTTTGCGGCGATCGGTGTGGTAAGATTTGAAACCATTCCATTGGTCAACGGCTTGCGCTTCTTTAGATTTTTTGAGGTTATCTAGTGTAGCTTTGAGTTTGACACGGCCGTTTTCGATAGATTGTGGTGTTTGGATTCCTGTAAGTGAATCAGTAAAAAACTGATTGAGGTCTTGTAAGACGTTGAATCCGTCTTTGGCATACCAGTATGAATCAAGCTCGCGGTCAGTAACGCCAATACCGAGTTTTTCGTATTCTTTGCTCAGAATGGTGGAGTCTACCATGAAGTTCCAAGCTTTGTCGCTAGATGCTTCCATGTCAGTTTCGGTGAATTCTTTGCTGTTCTGAGCAGCTTGGTTGCGCTCTTGTTCTTGGAACTTAGCGCTTGCGATGCTATATGATGCTGGATCAACTTTGTCTCCAAAAACGAGACCGATGCCGTATTCACCTTCGCCAATGCCAAATAAACTTTGGTAATCATTGAGGATGAAAGCCAACAAGGCGATGCCTATCATTGCTACTAGTAAGCCAGATTTTGCGCGAATTTTACCGATTAATGCCATTTGAGTTCATTTTTAAGATTGCGAATATATGAAGATTTGAGCAGAGCCCCAAGTATTTGAACACAAAAAAGGAGGTCTAACGACCTCCTCCTTTAGTGTTTGTATTTTGATTGGTTGGTTTTGGTTTCGGAGTCGCCTCCGGAGCGCTTGGTTTAGGCGTTGCCGGCTTGGTTGGTTTAGGCGCCGGTGTGGGTGCCGGTGTTGGTTTTGGAGCCGGGCTTGTGGTCGGTTTTGGTGCTACTGGTTTTGGAGTTGTTGGCGCTGGTGTTGGTTTTGGCGCAACAGGTTTTGGCGCAACAGGAGCCGGTGTTGGTTTCGGAGCAACTGGTTTTGGTGCAACAGGAGCCGGTGTTGGTTTTGGTGCAACTGGTTTTGGCGCTACAGGAGCAGGAGTTGGTTTTGGAGCCACCGGCTTTGGTGCGGGAGTTGGTACTGGTCTAGGTGCCACTGGCTTTGGTGCCGCTGGTGCCGGTGTATTCACATTTGCAGGAGCGCTGAAGTTATCTTCTTTTCCTTCGGATTGCTTGTTTCCATTCGGATTGGTCATGATGCCTTCGCCACCAGTTCCGTCATAGGTCACTAAATATGTATCCGTCAGCGTACCGCAGTCATTGGTGACGGTAATGGTGAGGTTATTGAGCCCTGGAATGAGGCTGATTTCCGCCAAAATATTGCCGAGGTTATTGCTAAAACCAGTGAGTAGCTCGCCATTCATGGAAAGCGTAACGGTCATGCTGCTGGTATAGTTTAGGATTTGCGCATTATACGTAAATATGGATTGGTTGGTTGTGTGTCCGTTCGGATCCATATTGTAAATGACTTGTGGAATCGAGCAAGGTTGGTAGCTGATTTCTTTGGTTTTGGAATCTGTTCCACAAGTATTTGTGGCAGTTAAACTGATGATATTGTTACCTGTTTGTAGTACCAAAGGTATACTGAATTGGTTGCCAAAGAGTGTGCCGCCAGTTTGGGCAAGCCCGTTATTGAGTACCTGAATTGAAGCAACATCATTGATTTGCGTAACTGCTGCGGTCAAAATCAGATTCGGATTGCTCACATTTGAAAGGCCAGCTGCAGGGCTGGTGATCTCAAGGGTTGGCTGTACGCAAGGCGCGCTAAATGTGTAGTTGACATTTTCCGAAGCCACACCACAGTTATTTTGTGCTGCGAGTGTCACAACATTGGTTCCGTTGCTCAGTTGCAAGGAGGCGGTGATGGCCCCGTTTTGATAACTGAATGCCTGAACGGTATTGTTGAGCATGAGGTTGATGTTTTGTGCGCTCGTCACGCCAGTCACGTTTGCGCTGAACTGCAGCGCTGGGTTGGTGAGGGCACCTGCAGCTTGTCCAAATTGAATTTGTGGTGCATTGCAAGGCACGAAGTTGATGCTGATGGTTTGGCTTGTGCGCTCGCAGTTATTTGTTCCTTGAAGTACGATAGTGTTCGGACCAGGTTGTAAATTCAGAGCTGCACTAAAACTTTGATTTTGGAGCGTGAAAGGTAGCCCGCTTTGTCCGTTCAAGGACAAAATGATTTGTTCTGTCGTGAGCGCGCTTACTTGTGCAGTCAGTAAAAGTGCCGAATTGGCAACAGTGCTCCCGTTAAGTCCTGAGTTGGTGACCGCAATTTGAGGTGCAACACATGGCGCATAAGTGATATTCCAAGATTTCATGTCGGCACCACAATTATTGGTCGCACTCAGTACAATATTGTTGTTGCCATTGGCCAATTGAACACTCGCGGTGATGCTGCCGTTATTGTAACTGAATGTAATTGGGGTTCCATTGACCAACAAACTGATCTGGTTGGCGTTTGTAATTTGCGAAACTTGCGCGCTGATATTGACAAGCTGAACTTGGCTTTCTAAAGTTCCTGCCGGGCTTGCATTGCTAATTAGTGGTGCTGTACACGGCTCATAGACGACCGTCCAATTTTCGATGTCGCTGCCACAAGTATTGGTGGCCACCAAATTGATCAAATTGGCGCCGGGCTGCAAGTTGAAATTGGCAGAAAGGAGGTTGTTATTGAAGCTGTAATTTTGAGTTTGCCCGTTGACGCTCAGTTGGATTTGATTGGCAAAAGTATTGGCAAGTAACGCGGTATAAACAAAGTTGGCATTGCTAGTGCTCGCGCCATTTGGAATGGCAGCGGTGGTGGTGATTTGTGGTGCCTGACACTGCACAAAACTGATTTGAAGATTTTTGCTGTCTGCCCCGCACGCATTATTTACCTGGATGGCAATTTGATTGCTGCCAGAAATGAGCGAAAGGGTACTACTGATTTGGTTATTGACAAAATTGAAAGGTACTGCAACGCCGTTCAACTTTACTTGGATGGCTTGGCTAGCGCTGACTCCACTGACATTAGCCAATAAGTTCAAGGTCTGAGCGTTGGTAGTAGTTCCGTTTGCACTTGGTTGGAGAAGGGTGATCAGCGGGGCCACGCAATTGTCATAACGCACAAAGATTGTTTTGTTCGCCTGACCACAGCTGCGTACGGCATTGATGACAATTTGATTGAGACCCGGTTGTAAATTTAAAAAAGAAGTGAGGGTGCTGTTGATGCTATTGAAATTCCCGTTAGAGAAATTAAAGGCGACAGGCGAACCATTGTTAGTGACGCTCAAGCCATTTTGAGTAGCCATATTTTGAATGGTTGCGGTCAATAGAATACTGTTGTTGGTCACTACCAACGGATTGCTGCTCGTGGTGTTGTTCAAATTTCCTTGTACGTTCAAAACAGGTGCTTGGCAATCGTCAAAAGTATAGGTGAAAGTCTCGACGTCTGATCCGCAGTCGTTTGTGGCGGTCATGGTGAGGGTGTTCAGGCCTACTAATAATTGTGCATTCAGATCGAGCTGACCACTCGCCGCGTTGTAAGTGAAGGCCGTTTGTTCGATGCCGTTGAAAATGACTTTGATATTGTTGCGGTTTGCAACATTACTTACCGTGGCACGCATGCGCAAAGCTGCAGAATTCAAGGTGCTATTGACGGCTGGGCTGCTAATGGCAATGACCGGTGGGATGCAATTTTGATAATTGATAGAGCTCGTGATCAAGTCTGTGCCGCAAGCGTTGGTGTAGCGGACCTGGAAATTGTTCAGGCCTGGCGCGAGGGTGATGTTCGCAGAGATGGTAGAGCCGATGAGCTGTGCGTTATTGACAGCAATGTTGTTGTGCAGTACGAGCACTTGGCCGTTTTGGGTAGTGCCGTTGAGTTTGGCGCTGAGCGCAAGGGTGCCCACATTGGTGGTAGTGCCCGGTGCGTTGGGTTGTAACCAACTGAGCTGAGGTGTGCGGCAGTCGTTGTAATTGATGCTGATTTGATCAAAAGCGCTTCCACAGTCATTGGTAGCGTTGATGCGAATGACGTTTGTACCGGGAGTGAGGTTGATGCTGCGCTGCACTAAGCCATTGTTCGGATTGAAATTGAAGCCGTTCACCGACATGCCGTTGTGCAAAATCTGAATTTGGTTGTTGTTCAGATGACCGCTAAGGGTGGCATTGAGCGTGTAGGTGGCTTGGTCTACCGTAGTGGCATTCGCACTGGCGTTCATGATTTGAACAGTGGGTAATTGGCAAGCAACTTGTTCAATTTGAACTACTTGTGTTTTTGTTCCGCAAGCGGTTGTGGCCGTAATGGTAAAGGTATTGAGTCCAGGTAATAAATTGACAGTTGCCTGTAAACGATTTGTTTGGGTGTTGAAATCAAACGGAAGCGCTTGAT
>JAIPCC010000060.1 GCA_021738405.1 Crocinitomicaceae bacterium
AGCGTTTTATTGCATTGCAACAAAAAGGGTGTGCCAGACAAATCGGTAGCCCATTCGGTGCTTTGATAGGCTTGATTTTGATGTCCGTACCCTACCCCGCTATAAGCCGTCAGTACCTTCAAAAAGGTATAGCCAAACTGGACTTCTCCGCTTGCGGTACTGCGCCAAAACGAGACCGGATCAAAAGGCTGGGCAGCCAATTGGCTTGCCGCCTGAATTTCTTGCTTATTGGCGCCAACTTCTGCCTGAAGATACCAACGCCATTGGGCGCTGGCACTAAAGGCAAGGAGTGTAAAAAGACAAAACGATACTACAGCACGCATGTCTTAACCTAAAAACGGATAACGGTAATCGGCCGGCGGCACAAAGGTTTCTTTGATGGTACGGGCTGAAGTCCAGCGCATGAGGTTCATGGCTGCACCTGCTTTGTCGTTGGTACCCGATCCGCGCGCGCCGCCAAAAGGCTGTTGGCCTACTACTGCACCAGTTGGTTTGTCGTTGATGTAGAAATTACCGGCAGCATGCATGAGTTTTTCATTGGCCAATTGGATCGCATAGCGGTCAGTGGCAATGATAGAACCCGTAAGTGCGTATTCCGAAGTTTGATCGACGAGGTCGAGTGTTTCGGAGAAGTGCGCATCTGGATACACGTAAATAGTGAGCACAGGGCCGAAGATTTCTTCAACCATGGTGCGGAATTGAGGATTGGTGGTCACAACAGTTGTTGGTGCAATGTAGTAACCCACAGATTTGTCGTAGGTACCGCCTGTGATGATTTCGGCGTCTGGCTGCGTTTTCACGTAATCGATGTAGGCCGCAATTTTATCAAAAGCGCGCTCGTCTATCACCGCGTTGACAAAATTGGATGGGTCTTCGGGGCTACCTTGATTGAAGGAATTGACTTGTGTTACTAAAATGTCCTTGACCGCTGGCCAGAGGCTTTCCGGAACGTATGCTCTAGAAGCTGCCGAACATTTTTGACCTTGGAATTCAAAGGCACCGCGAGAAAGCGCTGTGGCTACTTCCGCTGCATTGGCGCTGTTGTGAACCATGACGAAGTCTTTGCCTCCGGTTTCACCGACGATGCGTGGGTAAGAGCGGTAGTTTTCGATGTTGTCCGCAATGTTTTTCCAGAGCTGACGGAATACGCCTGTAGAACCCGTAAAATGAAGGCCTGCAAAGGCTTTGTGTGCAAAGATAACTTTGCCAGCTTCTGGGCCATCTACGGTCACCATATTGACCACACCTGCTGGCAAGCCGGCTGCCTCAAAAAGCTCCATGATGACTTGTGCAGAATAAATTTGGCTGTCTGCTGGCTTCCAGACCACTACATTGCCCATCATGGCAGGCGCCGCACAGAGATTGGCCGCAATTGAGGTAAAGTTGAATGGCGTGAGGGCAAAAATAAAGCCTTCTAAGGGGCGGTATTCTAAGCGATTCCACATACCGGGCAGCGACTCGGGCTGCTCGCTGTAGATTTGGGTCATGTATTGGACATTGAAACGGAAAAAGTCGATGAGCTCACAGGCTGCATCGATTTCGGCTTGGAATACATTTTTGGACTGCGCGAGCATTGTAGCTGCATTGATGCGGTCGCGAAAAGGGCCTGCCAAGAGGTCTGCTGCGCGCAAGAAAACGGCTGCGCGGTCTTGCCATGGGAGCGCCGCCCATGCGGACTTCGCTGCCAAAGCTGCGTCGATGGCGGCCGCTACGTGCGATGCATCGCCTTGGTTGTAATAACCCAGCACCTGTTGGTGATCGTGAGGCATGGTGAGTGCTTTCTTATTGGCAGTAGTAACCTTTTTGCCGCCAATGTACATCGGTACATCTATTGGACTGCGGTCTTTGAATTCTTGGTATTTGGCCATTAAAGAAGCGCGCTCCGGAGAGCCTGGCGCATAAGATTTAACGGGTTCGTTGACGGCCACCGGGACCTTAAAAAATGCGTTTGACATATGAATGATGAATTAGTGAAACAAATTTACAAAAACTTGGCGTGCAAGAAGGTAACGCAGGTGACCAACTTAACTGAACCAGATGTCGCGGATGAGCTCTTCGCCAATAAACTGATTGCAGCGCCCTATAATGATTTGCTTGCCATGAAAAAGCTCGTCGCGCATGACGCTCGAATCAATTTTGAGGTAAAGGGTGTTGTTTTCGATGCGGATATCGGTAGTGCGCTTGGCTACTGCTGGGCCCATGAGTTCGGGCCAGGCCGCGATGAGGTCATAGGCCTTCATTTTGTCTTGCAAGCCATAGGCTTTCATGATCCGGCTCACGAGCGTCGAGAGCGGCTTTTCTTCTTGTTCGCGTTTGTTGTCGGGGTTCATAGGGCGAGGGCTTGTTGGTCTTTGATTTGGAAAAGTTTGGTTTCGCCAGGCAATTGGGCAAAAAGTGCTTGCATGCGCGCGGGGTCGGTATCGGTGATGAGTACCTGACCGAAGTAGTCGGCACTCACAAGCGCAATGAGGCGTGCCACGCGTTGGTTGTCTAGTTTGTCGAAGATGTCGTCTAACAGGAGTACCGGTTTTTGGCCTTTGTGTTGCTTGAGCCAATCAAATTGCGAAAGGCGCAGCGCAATAATAAAGGATTTTTGCTGGCCCTGGGAGCCGAATTTTTTAACGGGGTGGCCTTTGATACTGAAAAGTAAGTCGTCTTTGTGGATGCCTACATTGGTATATTGCGTGAGCGCATCTTTTTTGGCCGAGGCCTGCAGCAAATCGGCAAACGAGCCTTCTGACAATTGCGAGCGGTAGGCGATGTCGACTTCTTCTGCGTTTTGGCCAATTTCTTGGTAAAAGCGCTTGAAAACCGGGATAAACTCGGCTAGAAAAGCCTTGCGCTGCGCGTGGATATAATTGCCACTCGGTATGAGCTGGGCGTCCCATACCTCAATGGCGTCGGGGTCAAACAAGCGGTACTCGTGCATGTTGCGCAGGACGGCATGGCGCTGCTCCAATAAGCGTGCATAGCGCTGGATTTCTTCTAAATAGGTTTTGTCGAGTTGGGCTAAAATGCCGTCCATCCATTTGCGGCGCAGCTCAGAACCTTCGGCAATGAGGTCGCCATCATAGGGAGAAATAAAAACTACTGGCAATTTGCCGATGTGGGCCGTGAGCTTTTCGTAGGCTTTTTTGTTCCACTTCACTTGTTTTTTGACACCTGCCTTGTAGGCAATTTGTACCTCGCAGGCTTTTTGATCGAGCTCCCAATGGCTGGAAATGGCAAAAAAGGCTTGATCGAAGCGCAAATTGTGGCGATCATTGACGTTGAGGTAGCTTTTGCACATGCTCAGGTAGTAGACTGCATCTAGGATGTTGGTTTTGCCGGCGCCATTAGGGCCAACAATGCCGTTGATACCCTGTACGAAGTCGAGTTCGAGATCGGGGTAGTTCTTGTAATTGACCAGATGCAAGTGCGAAAGGTGCATGAAACAAAGATACGGAATAACTACCTTTGCCTCATGACGCGGTCCCAAATAATCCGAGCGCATTTAGCGTTGCTGGTGGTGAATCTTCTTTATGGAGCCAACCACGTTTTGGCAAAGGGCGTGATGCCGCAGTACCTCGACCCCAATACCTTCATTTTATTGCGCGTGAGCGGAGCCGTTTTCCTGTTCTGGATCTTGCTTTTGGCGCAAAAAAGAAAGCCCGTAGACCGCTCTGACTACTGGCGTTTTCTTGCCGCAGGTTTGTTTGGCGTAGCCGTCAATCAGCTCTTCTTTTTTCACGGGCTCAATTTGTCTTCGGCACTCAATGCGGGTATCATTATGGCGCTCAACCCCATAATGGTTGTGGTACTTGCCGCATTTGTCACGAGAGAAAAATTCACCGTTCCTAAATACACCGGTATCGCCATTGGGGCGGTTGGCGCCATTTTACTCACCTTGAGTTCGGGCAAGCTACCCGGGGCGTCATCGTTGGGCGACCTATACTTATTGATCAATGCCCTCAGTTACGCGTTGTATTTAGTGCTCTCCAAGCCGCTCTTGCTCAAATACAGCCCTATTCAAGTGATCACGTATGTGTTTACCATTGGCCTGATTTTACTTTTACTCTTCCCGCCTACTTGGTCCAACCTTTCTAATGTCGATTTCAAACAAATTCCGGTGAGTGCTTGGTACAAAATTACTTACGTCATCATCGGCGTGACCTTCTTGACGTATTTACTCACCATTTTTGGACTCAAGTACGTGAGCGCAACGGTTTCTGCCGCATATATTTACACGCAACCGGTCATGGTCATGGGCTTTGCGGTCTTGTTTTCAGCGCTCGGTTGGGCAGCAGATTACACCCACACCATCACGGCCGAACGATTGTTGTATATGTTGTTTATTTTTACGGGTGTTTATTTAGTTTCTTTTTACAAAGCCAAAAAATGAAAATCGCTTTTCTTCTTTTATTGCTCGCGTGTACCCACGTACTTCTTGCCCAAAAACCAGCTCTTGACTTCAAGGCCTACGACACCTGGAAACGCCTCGAAAAGGAACAAATATCCAAAAACGGAAACCTCATTACTTACGAATTGACCTTTTTGAGGGCGAATCCAATCCTGCATATTTTCAATCAGCAGACCCAAAAACACGATTCTATGACGAGGGCAAACAATGCACTCATTGCATTTGATGAATCCTACATTGCCTGGAAAATGAGCCCCGACTATGACTCGCTGCGTGCACAAGAACTCGCTAAACTCGACAAAAAGAAGTGGGACAAAGACTCGCTCTTTATCCAGCATTTCACTCAAGACACCATTTACAAATTCGCCAAACTCAAACAAGTACAACAAGCCGAAAACGCACCAGTGTTAGCGTTTTTACACGAGGTGAGCCCCAAAAAAGTGGAGCCCGTCGTCGTCAAGAAATATGAAAAATACTTATTCTGGAAAAAACCTACACCCGCGCCAAAAGTGAATCCTTTCAAGACCGATGGCCAACGTTTGGTTGTTTACACATCGGGTGAAAGCACACCCCCATTCTTGGACAGTATCACTTCCTTTACCCTGAGCCCTGACGGTTCAAAAGTGGCCGTCATCAAGCAACGCAAAGTAAAGCTAGACTCCATGCAGGTGCGTATATACGCCACCAAAGACCTGCTCTTACTCAAAGAATTTGAAGCCCAGCCAAGCGCATCTGAGCTCACCTGGAGCCCTAATAGCCAAGTGCTGACTTATTTATACAGCCCCGATACAGCCGCTGTTAAAAATTTCCACCTCACCTTATTCGATTTGATAACATTGCAGCAACAAGATTTCGGAGACTCCACTGATTTCGACAAAAGCGCAAATGGTGTGTATCAGGCTGTGGCAAACGGCCGCAAACCGCAATTCAGCGACGACAGCCGCTACCTTTATTTTGGCCTTCGCGAGCGTCAAATTTTCCAGAAAGACACCTTGCTCGAGCGCGAAAAAGTGAACATAGACATCTGGCACTACCAAGACCTTCAGATACAGCCACAGCAACTCCTGCAAAAAGACCAAGCCTTGAAAAGAGGATTGCTCTGCGTTTACGACTTGCAAAATGACCGACTGACCCCACTCGAAAACGACACCCTTAAAGTTTCGCTCGACCTACACATGACCGCTCCGTATTTAGTGGCGACCAATTCCGATCCTTATGCGATTCAAGCCCAATGGGAGGCGCCATCCAAAGCAGATTACTACAGAATTTCAGTAGAGACGGGGCAAAAAGTCTTGTTAGGAAAAGGCTTGAGCTACACCGGCGAACTCTCTGCCGACGGGCGCTTTTTTAGCTATTTTATCTCGGACAAACAACAATGGATGCTCCTAGACATCGAAAAAGAAAGCCGCACTTGCATGAATTGCAGTCGCAAAGACCTCGTTTGGACCGAAGACCTGAATGGCCAACCCATGGCGGCAGGGCCAGTGGGTTTTGTAGGCTATACCAAAGACGCCAAAACGGTTTGTTTGCAGTCTGAATTCGACATCTGGACTTACGACGTCGCAACCAAAACACTGCAAAGTGTCTCCAATGAAGCGGCCACAAAAGACCAAATTGAACTGCGCTTTACGCGTTACAACCAAGATTCTGCCTGGCTCAATTTCCAGGAGGGCTACTTCATTGGCTTGCGCAAAACCAATAAAAATGAGTTGCTTTATTTCTATGAAAATGGGCAAATCCAACAAAAAATGGAAGTGGCGCAGCGCATTTCCGGGCTTCAAAAAGCGGAAAGCCAAAACCAATTCCTCTTGCGCAAAATGGACGCACGCACCTACCCCGATGTTTGGTTGCTTGGCTCAGACTTCACTAACGGCGTACAAATTTCAGTAGCCAATCCGCAGCAAAGTGAGTACAATTGGGCCACGGTGGAAAGCGTCAGCTGGAAAGCCTACGACGGGCAAATGCTCGAAGGACTGCTCTACAAACCCGAAAACTACGACCCCAGTCAAAAATATCCGTTGCTGTTTTACTACTATGAACTCAACTCAGACAACCTTCACAATTACCAAGCACCAAAGCCTTCAGCGAGCATTATCAACCCTACAGAATACGCCAGCGGTGGTTACTTGGTGTTTGTTCCAGACATTCGCTACCAAGCGGGCAAGCCTGCGCAGGGCGCCTACAACAGCATCATGAGTGCGGCAGATTACCTCATCAAGAACTACCCCATCGACGACAAGCGCATGGGCTTACAAGGCCAAAGTTGGGGCGGCTACCAAAGCGCTATGCTCATTACCATGACCACGCGTTTTGCCGCAGCCATGGCTGGTGCGCCGGTGAGCAATATGATTTCAGCTTACGGCGGCATTCGCTGGGGCAGCGGGCTCAACCGCCAGTTTCAGTACGAAAGCACCCAAAGTCGGATTGGCGCCACCATCTGGCAAAAGCCGGACTTATACGTAGAAAACTCGCCATTGTTCCATTTACCAAAGGTGCAAACACCACTTTTGATCATGGCTAACGACAAAGATGGCGCCGTGCCGTGGTACCAAGGCATCGAACTCTACAACGGCTTGCGTCGCCTGAACAAGCCTTGCTGGATGCTCAATTACAATGAAGACGACCACAACCTCACCAAACTCGCCAATAAATACGACCTCTCGATCCGCATGCGTCAGTTTTTTGACCACTACCTCATGAATGCACCCGCACCCACCTGGATGACCACTGGAATTCCGGCCACACAAAAAGGAAAAACACTAAGCTATGAATAAGTTTTACCAACGCTTTGCTTTACTCTCCTTGCTTTTGGTGTGGATTGCCATCACTTATTTGTCATTGAAGAGCGTGAGCCATTCTAGCCCCATTCGGATCAATGATAAAATCGGACATTTCATCGCCTATGCCGTACTGAGTCTACATGCCTTGGCCTTTTTTCAATTTCAGAAAAAGAAACAAATTTTTTGGCTCGTCCTGACTTTAGTCGGCTACGGCCTTTTGATGGAGATTTTACAAGGATTTGTACCGGGCAGAGAAGTTTCTGCCTACGACTTGCTTGCCAACAGCATGGGCGTTGGCATTGGCCTGGCTTGTTTTACTTTATGGAAAAGATATCGTCGATACCGAACCAACGGTTGACGACAAAACCCTCGGCGTAGTTGTAGCCAGCTGGGCGGCCCATTTCAAGCATGCGCCCTTTCAAGAAATCAAAGAAGAGTTCTCCTGAAATGGGGGTGTTGGGTTCGGCTGAGTTCGGGTCAAAAAACTGCGTGCGGTAAGCTTTGATAGCGGCAATTTTTTGATCGAGATAAGGCGTAACATCGTGGACAAACGAAGGCGTTTGTATGTAATCTTGGATGTAGTGCAATACCAATTGGGGACGATGCGCCGTTTGTGGAATGCCGTTGTGCGACGTTTCGATTTTGCGCAGGCCGGCTAAAAAGCAAGCCTCGGCCACCATGTGGCCAGCTCTGGCGTGGTCTGGGTGGCGGTCTGCGAGCGCATTGGCCAGCACAATTTGGGGTTGGTGCAAACGGATTTGCTCAATCATTTGAAGCTTTGCGGCTTGGTTGTTTTCGAAGAAACCATCGGCAAGGCGCAAATTGCAGCGGTGCTGGACACCCAAAATAGCTGCTGCGGCAGCAGCCTCTTCATACCTGCTTTCTACGGTGCCACGCGTGCCGAGTTCACCTTCCGTGAGGTCGACAATTCCGATGGTCTTACCTTGGGCCGCGTAATGCATTAGTGTGCCCGCCGCAGAGAGTTCGACGTCGTCTGGGTGGGCACCAAATGCAAGGATATCTAATTTCATGAATTATTGAATGTGGGCATAGCTCTCTACGCTCGGGCAGCTGCAAACCAAGTTGCGGTCGCCGTAGGCGTTGTCAACGCGGCGTACTGGCGCCCAATATTTAGCCTCGAGCAAGTAAGGAAGCGGGTAAGCAGCCTCTTGTGGAGAATAAGGGTAGGTCCAGTTCTTGTTGATGATGCAGTCTGCGGTGTGCGGCGCGTTTTTGAGCAAGTTGTTGGCTTTGTCTGCATGACCGTTTTCGATTTCGCGGATCTCTTCGCGGATTTTGATCATGGCGTCGCAGAAGCGGTCGAGCTCTTCTTTGTCTTCGGACTCAGTGGGCTCAATCATGAGCGTACCAGCAACCGGGAAAGAAACCGTTGGCGCGTGGAAACCGAAGTCGATGAGGCGCTTGGCCATATCGGCAACTTCTACGTCGGCGGTTTTCTTGAAATCGCGGCAATCGAGGATCATTTCGTGCGCTACAGTACCATTTGCACCGGTATAAAGGGTGTCGTAATGGCCTTTGAGGCGCGCGGCAATGTAGTTGGCATTGAGTATCGCCATTTCGGTAGAACGACGCAAACCTTCGGCACCCAACATTTTGATGTAGCCGTAAGAAATGGTCAGGATGAGCGCAGAACCATAAGGCGCTGCAGAAATAGCGTGGATCGGCGACTCACCTCCTGTTTTGATGAGCGGGTTGCTCGGCAAGAATGGAGCGAGGTGCGCAGCCACACCAATTGGACCCATTCCAGGGCCACCACCACCGTGTGGAATGGCGAATGTTTTGTGAAGGTTGAGGTGACAGACGTCGGCTCCGATGTTGCCTGGGTTGGTGAGCCCAACTTGCGCGTTCATGTTGGCGCCGTCCATATAGACCTGGCCACCGTTGTCGTGGATGATGCTCGTGATTTCGATGATGCCTTCTTCGTAAACGCCGTGCGTTGATGGGTAGGTCACCATGATGCCCGCCAAGACATCTTTAAGCTCAATGGCTACTGTGCGCAATTCTTCGATGTCGATGTTGCCGTTTTCATCGCAGCCCGTAACCACCACTTCAAAACCTGCCATCACTGCAGAGGCAGGGTTGGTGCCGTGCGCAGATGAAGGAATGATCATTTTTTTGCGTTGGAAATCGCCGCGTGATTCGTGGTAGGCTTTGATGACCATAAGGCCAGCGTATTCGCCCTGCGCTCCCGAGTTGGGTTGCAAAGAAACTGCTGCAAAACCAGTGGCTTCACAGAGGTCTTGCGCCAATTGTGCAAACATTTCGTGGTAACCCACCGCCTGATCTAAAGGCGCGAATGGGTGCATGTTGGCAAATTGCGGGTTGGTAACAGCCATCATTTCGGAGGCTGCGTTGAGTTTCATGGTGCATGAACCGAGGGCAATCATGGAGTGTACCAAAGAAAGGTCTTTGTTTTCTAGACGCTTGAGGTAACGCATCATGCGCGACTCAGAGTGGTAGGAATTGAACACCGGATGCGAAAGCACAGCTTCGGTGCGCGCCAAACTTGCTGGAATAGCGCTAGAAGCACTTGCCAAATGGGCGCCAAAAACATCTAAAATAGCTGCTACATCTGACAGTAGGTGAGGCTCGCCAAAAGAGATGCTGAGTTCAGAATCTGAAATATAGAAGAAATTGAGGCCTGCTGCTTCTGCTTTACTGCGGATTTCGGCACAATTGACACCAGCAACATGAATGGTGTCAAAGAAATGAGCGGATCCGATGGTAAGACCTGCGTTTTTGAGAGCGTTCGCGGTGGTTGTGGCTAAATCATGGATGTGTTGTGCAATTTGTTTGATGCCGTCTGGGCCATGGTAAACCGCATACATGGAGGCCATGACGGCCAACAATGCTTGGGCCGTACAAATATTTGAAGTGGCTTTGTCTCTTTTGATGTGTTGTTCGCGGGTTTGTAAAGCCATGCGAAGTGCTTGGTTGTCGTCGGCGTCTTTGGATACACCAATGATGCGACCTGGCAAGTTGCGCTTGTAGTCTTCTTTGGTGGCAAAGAAAGCAGCGTGTGGGCCACCGTAGCCCATCGGAACGCCAAAGCGCTGCGCAGAGCCAGTAACGACATCGGCACCCATGCTACCTGGCGCATTGAGCAAGACCAAAGAAAGGAGGTCGGCACCTACGGCAACTTGAATTCCGGCAGCTTTCCAGCTGGCGATAGCGGCTGTCCAATCTTGGATGTGGCCTTGCGCGTTCGGATACTGTACAAAAATACCGAAGTAAGTAGCGTCTGGGGTAAAGGTTTGGGCGTCGCCAACGATGAATTCAATGCCGAGGTTGAGCGCGCGGCCTTTCATGACGTCGATGCTTTGCGGCAAGGCGTTTTGATCGACAAAAAATTTGTTGCGGCCCGCTTGGATGTCCGCACGGCTGCGCGAATTGTAAAACATAATGAGTGCCTCGGCTGCTGCAGTTGCTTCGTCTAACAAAGAAGCATTGGCGATGGTCATGCCGGTGAGTTCAATGACCATAGTTTGAAAATTAAGCAGCGCCTCTAAACGACCCTGAGCAATTTCTGCTTGATACGGCGTGTAGGCAGTATACCATCCTGGATTCTCGAGCACATTTCTCAAAATAACCGACGGCACAATGGTTTCATGGTAACCCAAACCAATAAAAGATTTATTGATTTTGTTTTTGGCGCCCAGCGCATTGATGTGGTTTAAGTAGGCTTGCTCAGTGAGCGCAGGATCGATGCGCAGCTCGCGGTTGAGGCGGATTTGCGCAGGGATGGTGCGGTCGATGAGCGTCGATAGCGCATCTACGCCAACGGCTGCTAACATGTCTTGTTGTTCGGAAGCTCCGGGGCCGATGTGGCGTCTTTCAAATGGTGTCATGTGTTGTGTCGATTTTGGGTCTACAAAAGTACTTATTTTTCCGTGAATTGCTGAACCCTCAGGCAGGCATTATCGTGCACATCTTGCCAAAAAAGATTGATATCGCCGATGTGGTAATTGCGCATAGTGAGGCTCAAGAAAAAGAACTTACCACGCGGGCGGTCTATCCAGATGGCGCCGTCGATGAGGTGGGTGTCGAAAAGTTGCGGATAAATTTGGTTGTCAAAATACAAAAAGCCTTTGTGCGCAGTCTTTTGCGCAGTGCTTTCGAGGGTCCAAGAGACCGGATTCACGACCGCTTTTCCTTTGTACCATTTTTCGTAACTCGACTGCTCTAGTCTTTTTTTGAAGGTATTCCAAGAGACATAACCACCGGTAGCATCTGGGGTGGTGAGCAAAGGGATTTGCTTGAGGTCGGAAGCAGCAATGCCGATGCCGGGTAAATACGCAGCAACGAGTTGACTTTGCAGCGCTTTGCCGTCGAAAAATTCTTGGAGCAATAAGCCGCAGTGGGTGCTCCCTTGGCTGTGGCCCGCCAATATGATTGGCCTGCCGTTGTTGTAGTGCTCGAGGTAATACAAAAATGCGGCGCGCACATCTGCATAAGCCAACTCTAGTGCAGCCTTGCCCTCAGGGCCGTCGACGTAATAAGAACGCAAGTGAGCAGAACGATAGTATGGTGCAAAAAAACGACCAGCTTCAGCAAAGGCACTGCCTTGAAACGGAAGTGCGGTTTGGAGTACTTTGGTCTGTTGTTCGGTATCGCCGAGTGGAACATTCCAGCGCTTGTCACTTTTTTTGGTGTTGAGCGTTGGATACACATAAAAAACGTCTGCTTTGGCGTGCAAATTGGTGTCTTTTAAATGTGCAGCAAGTCCGGAAGGATACGCGCCCGGGCGCGCAGCCCAATTTTGAGCCAAACTGTAGTCTGTAGGGGTTTGTGCATAGAGTCCTGTTGAAAGAATTGGAAGATACACGAAGAGTAGAGTTAGAAAACGCATTATTTTTGTAGTCGAAATGTCCGGACACCAAAGAAACACATTATTCTGCCTATTGTTTATCCTTTTGGCCGCAAAAAGCGCTTGTGCGCAAGATTCTCTCGTTTACTGGAAATTCAAGTCGCTGTATTCCTTGAGTGGCACCCAAACGTCGTTCGTTAATTGGAATGCGGGAGGGCGCAACAACATCTCGATCATTGGTTCGGGCAGTGCCTCGGCCTACTATACCCGCGAAACCGTCAAATGGACCAACGATGCCTCATTTGCACTCGGTGGCATCAAGTATTTTGACAATAAAGGCATAGGCGCCCAAAAAACCGATGACCGCCTCGACCTCGCCAGCACCTTCGGTATGCAGCTCTCAAAAGGCTTCTTTCTTACCTTTGCCTCGAGTTTCCGGACCCAAAGTATCAATGGCTACGCCTACCCCAACGATTCCATTCCAGTTTCGCGCTTCATGGCACCGGGCTACATGAACCTCGCACTCGGCGCCGACTTCCGCAAATCCGACAACTTCAACATCTTCTTCTCCTCGATCGCCATCAAATCTACTTTTGTACTTGACGACTCCCTCAGCGCCAAAGGTTCTTTCGGGGTAGAACCCGGCATGCGCTATCGCCAAGAATACGGTGCGTATCTCAAAATGAAATTCAATCGCCCCGTTGCCAAAAACATCGAAATGAAATCCAAGCTGGAATTATTTAGTAACTACCTCAACAACCCCGAAAACATCGACGTCAATGGCGAGCTCTTGCTGCTCTTTCGCGTCAACTCGCTGGTGTCGGCTTCTGCCCAATGGAACCTCATCTACGACGACGACATCAAAATCACGGATATCAATGGCAATATTGGCCCTCGCACCCAATTTAAATCGGTCATTGGTATAGGTTTGTCTTACAAAATCGAAAGTTAATGCCCACCGGTCTGACAACACAACGGTAGCGCTTTCAAAGCCTCCGGGTTGGCCTTTCTGTCGTCGGCCTGATAGCCAATATTCACCAACACCATTTGCAGCGCTTCTTTGTTGGTCTTGGACGGTTTGAACTTCACTTCCACCACTTTTGTTTCGAGGTTTAGCTCTGCATACACCACTCCTTTTGATTGGTTCAGGGCTCCTTCAATGCGCTCCTTGCAATCGCCACATTGGGGGGAGTTTTTTATTTGAATTATGGTTGTTTTTTGGGCAAAAAGTCGTGTTCCGAAAAGGAGTAAAAAAGAAATGAGGATTGTTTTCATGTTTATTGAATT
>JAIPCC010000061.1 GCA_021738405.1 Crocinitomicaceae bacterium
CGCAAGGCCCGCGAAATGGTACAGCGCAAAAACGTCCTTACCGGTTCTGGCTTGCCAGGCAAATTGGCCGACTGCTCTGAAAAAGATCCAGCGGCCTGTGAGGTTTACTTTGTCGAGGGAGACTCCGCGGGTGGTACAGCCAAACAAGGCCGTGACCGCCATTTTCAAGCCATCATGCCTTTGAGAGGTAAGATCTTGAACGTCGAGAAAGCCATGCAACACAAAATCTTCGAAAACGAAGAAATCAAGAACATCTATACCGCCTTAGGTGTGCGCATCGGAACCGAAGAAGATTCCAAAGCACTCAACCTCGAAAAATTGCGCTATCACAAAATCATCATCATGTGTGATGCCGACGTCGATGGATCGCATATCGAGACGCTCATCCTGACTTTCCTTTTCCGCTACATGAAAGAACTCATCGAAAAAGGCTATGTCTACATTGCAACACCACCTTTGTACCAAGTGAAGAAAGGCACCAAATCTGAATACGCTTGGAACGAAGACCAACGCGATCGCCTCGTTCAAGAACTCAAAGGCGGCGGCAGCGAAACTTCAGTGAACATCCAGCGCTACAAAGGTCTTGGTGAGATGAACGCAGAGCAGCTCTGGGAAACCACCATGAATCCGGAAAGCCGCACCTTGCGTCAGGTCACTATTGAAAACGCAGCAGAGTGTGATCAAATCTTCTCAATGCTCATGGGCGACGACGTTCCACCTCGCCGTGAATTCATCGAGAAAAACGCCAAATACGCCAAAATTGATGCTTAAGCACAAGCAGCAATCTTTTTTAAAGCCGTTTATCCTCCTTTGGATAGCGGCTTTTTTCTTAGGTTTAAATTCCTTTCTAGGTGCAGGGCGAGAAAATAAAATAGAGCCATCATTGGCTTGTCCGCTTCCTTTGCCAGGCGAAGAAATCTTCACGCATACAGCTTATTCGTTTTCCTACAACGAGCAACACGAACAAGCTAATTGGGTGGCTTACATGCTGACCAAAACGCATTTAGGCGATGGCGTTGAACGCAGCAACCGGTTCACGGAAGATCCATTGGTACTTAGCGGTACCGCCACCAATGCGGACTACGCCAAAAGTGGCTATGACCGAGGTCATTTGGCGCCTGCTGCAGACATGAGTTGGTCCTTGCAAGTGATGCAAGAATCGTTTTTTTATAGCAACATGAGTCCGCAACTGCCCGGGTTCAATCGGGGCATCTGGAAAAAACTAGAAGAACAAGTGCGCGTTTGGGCGCTCCAATACGACACGCTGTATGTGGTTACCGGACCAATTTTAGAGGCTGGGCTTCCTGCAATTGGCCCCAATGAGGTAAGTATACCCAAAGCGTATTTCAAGGCGCTCATCGCGCCCCAAGAACAAAAAGGGATCGCATTTATCATGCCCAACGCTAAGTCGGAAGCAACGGTTTTGGCTTTCTCGCTGTCTATCGACGCGCTTGAAGCCAAAATCAAGAGAGACTTATTTTTCCAACTTCCGGATCAATTAGAGCACAAAATGGAGTCCATTGTGCATATTTGGCCATAAAAAAACCGCCTTTTGGGCGGTTTTGAATGATATAAAATCTTAAAAATCTATTGAAAGGCACTTTGCTTAGTGAACTTCTTGCGCGTAAGCTTCGGCGTCTAAAAGCGCTGCAAACTCAGCGGTATCAGCCACGCGAACTTTGACCATCCAGCCTGCGCCGTAAGGGTCGTTGTTGACTAACTCAGGATTGGCTTCAAGTGTATCGTTGAATTCGATGATTTCGCCGCTCATTGGCAAGAACAAATCAGAAACGGTCTTGACAGCTTCTACACTACCAAAAACTTCTTCTTGCGCCATTGTTTCTCCGACAGTTTCTACTTCGACATAAACGATGTCTCCGAGTTCGCTTTGTGCAAATTCGGTGATGCCAATTGTGGCGATGTCACCTTCGAGTTTAACCCATTCGTGGTCTTTGGTGTACTTGAGTTCAGCTGGAATATTCATGTTACATTGATTTGAGACAAATGTACACATTTTGACTGAATCATGAGCGCTCCTTCCTTTTCTTTCCTTACGAGAATGCTTAACTTTGCGCCATGACAACCGAACAGTACAAGGCCCTCCAAAACAGACTTTCAACCATTCAGACCTTTCTCAAAATCGATGAGAAGCGCATGCAGTTAAAAGAAGAGGAGCTCAAGACCCAAGATCCTTCCTTCTGGGACGACCCCAAAAAGGCCGAGGATAAAATGAAGCAAATCCGTGGTCTCAAATTTTGGGTCGATACCTTTGACCGCACCGCTGTTTCGGTTGCCGACCTCGATGTCCTGATGGAATTCGTTCGTGAAGGCATGGCAGAAGAAGCGGAACTCAATGCGCAATATGCTAAATTGCTCGATGAAATCGAAGAACTAGAGCTCAAAAACATGCTCTCCAACGAAGAAGATGGCCTCTCGGCGGTCCTGCAAATTACCGCAGGGGCAGGTGGTACAGAAAGCTGCGACTGGGCCAGTATGCTCATGCGTATGTACCTAATGTGGGGTCAAAAACATGGTTACAAAATTACTGAACTCAACTTCCAAGAAGGCGATGTTGCGGGCGTCAAAACAGTCACCCTTGAGTTCGAAGGTGAATTTGCATTTGGTTACCTCAAAGGTGAAAACGGCGTGCATCGTTTGGTGCGCATCTCACCCTTTGACTCAAATGCCAAAAGGCACACGAGTTTCGTGTCGGTCTACGTGTATCCATTAGTCGACGACCAAATTGAAATCAATATCAATCCTGCCGACATTTCCTTTGAAACGTTCCGTTCGGGCGGCGCAGGTGGTCAAAACGTCAACAAAGTCGAGACCGCCGTTCGTTTGCGTCACGCACCTTCAGGCATCATCATCGAAAACTCGGAATCTCGCTCTCAGTTGGCCAATAAAGAAAAGGCCTTGCAGTTATTGCGTTCTCAATTATATGAACTCATCTTGCGTGAGCGCATGGAGAAACGCAACGAAATTGAAGCGGGTAAAAAGAAAATAGAGTGGGGTAGCCAAATTAGAAATTACGTGATGCATCCATATAAATTAGTCAAAGACGTTCGAACAGGAACCGAAACTGGAGATGTAGATGCTGTAATGGATGGCGCCTTAGATCCTTTCCTAAAGGCTTTTTTGATGCAATACGGATCTTGATGTACAGCTTCTCGCGATTTAAAGGCAGTCTATCAATTGCTCTAGTGCAATTCCTCTTGACCCTTTCAATAAGATCAGACAAGCATTCAAATCTTGCTCTCCGAGCTTTTCTCTCAACATAGCTGCGTTGTCAAAACCATCTTTGTTTATATTTTTAAAGATGGGTCCTACGGTCATGTAGCTCAGTGCGTTCGCATGCAGGAAATCTAAGATCTTTTGATGTTCGGATGGTCCGTCGACACCAAGTTCCAGCATATCGCCAAGAATCACTAATTTTTGAGGATGATCAATCTCAATAAACGAACTCAGCGCGCTCATCATGCTTGACGGATTCGCGTTGTAGCAATCGACTATAAGGGTGTTTTTTGCAGTTTTTTCGACTTGTGAGCGCTTATTAGTAGGTACATAACTCGCTAGAGCGGCATTCAATTTTTCGGGTTCTATATCGAAATACATGCCCACGCGCAAGGCGGCTAGGAAATTGTAAAAGTTGTATTTACCAATCATATGCGTATCGAGCACCGGCGACACATATGAATTGGAAGTCCAGCTCAAGTGCACATAAGGATCGAGCGCAAGCAGCTGCCCTTTTAACTCGCCACTTTGTGCACCAAATGTGTGCAGCGTGATATTTCTTTGTTGGGCTGCATTCAATAGAATGGCGTCGTCTGCATTGACAAATAATCCGCCATTGTTTTGTGCCACATGATCATAGAGCTCTGATTTGGTCTTCAGAACACCCTCAAAATTGATGAATCCTTCCAGATGGGCCTTGCCAATATTAGTTATCAGGCCTAGCGTAGGTACTGCAATGCGACACAATTCATCGATGTCGAGCGGTTTGTTGGCGCCCATTTCAATAATGGCAATTTGGTGCTGTTTATTGAATTTGAGCAGTGTCAAAGGCACGCCTATATGATTATTTAGGTTGCCTTCTGTGCAAAGCACATTGTACTGTGTTTGCAAAGCGCAGTTGACGAGTTCTTTGGTGCTTGTTTTGCCATTGCTACCGGTGATGCCTAGTACAGGGATGTCAAAACGCAGGCGATGGGCGTGAGCGAGTTCTTGGAGAAAGGCAAGTCCATTGGGCACAAAAAAGATATTTGCTTCATTGGCAAGTGCAGCGTTGTCTACAATTGCGTATTTAGCGCCAGCAGCAATAGCTTGCTCGGCATATTGATTGCCGTCGAAGTTGTCTCCTTTGAGTGCAATATATAAACAGTCTTTTTGAATTTGCCTGGAGTCGGTACTGACGCCACTACAAGCATCTAAAAGGGATAGCCATTTTTCCATGAAGCAAAGTTGCAAAAAAAAAGCCCGATTGCTCGGGCTTTTGAAATATTATCTAATTGGAAAGACCAATTATTCTTTGATGTCTGGTCGGCGTGAGCTTCCGATGCGGTCCATTGCACATCTGAAACCAATGGTTGCTGATGCTTTGTCTTCGTCTAGGAAGCGTCGGTTGCCAATGGCAAGCCAGTAGGCCATGTCTGCCCAAGATCCACCTTTGTACACACGGCTCTTGTCAGAGATGAGTGTTGTTGGCCAACCTGACTTACCAGCGTTGATTTGCTCGTTCATGAGGTTGTTGTTCTCGTGTTCACTTTGGTACATGACCAGTTTAGGGTCTCGCATGCCGCTGTTGATTTCCTCTTTGCGCTTCGCATTGTTGTAGTAGATAGAAGATTCTAAGTCGCCATCTAGGTAGTCAATGTAGTCGTCTTTGCGGTAGTTCAAGCGACCTGCATTCTCTTCTACAGTGACGTCTCTCCAACGTTGACTTCCTTTGGTCGTTGTGATGAACTCACTTAGGCCATTGCGAAGGGTCATGATCCAAGTAGTGATCGTTGGATCTGTGCTGTAAGATAAAAACTTGCGCTCTAGGTATTCACGGCTGAAAAGAGCGGTGTCAATACCGAGGTAGGCGGTAGGTTGTGCGTAATCGAAAGCCAAAGCCATGAGCTCGAGGAGGTCTTGTTTTTTAGCACCTTCTTGAATTTCTGCAGGGAGGTCTTTGTTGAACAATACGCGCTCGATGTAAGCAGAAGCTGCTATTGTACGGCCTTGGTTGTGTAGGGCGATAGCGGTGTCAAGCATGATGTTGAGTGTATCTAAAAACTCAAACTGCATGCGCTCCTGAGAGGTGAATTGTGAGTTATTCGATACGTAATAGTTAGACGGCGCGTTGAATTGGTATTTACGCGGATCTTGTTTGGCGTAAATGCGTGAATTCATTGGTGCGTTGTTGACAGATCCTGTTTTAGGAGCGCCTTGTGCACCAGCGGTATCTTTATTGCCATTGCTAGTGTCTTTGGTAGCTCCTTGACCGGACATGTTTGACTGGTAGTTGTTCCCAGCGTCTTGACTGTATTTTTTATTGGCGTGTGCAAGGTATTTGACACGAGCAAACTCGTTGACAAATTCTTTCATGCCGTGTACATCGTAGATGTTTTCGTTGGCTTTAACTGGTTTGTCATAAAGGCCATCTGGTACAAGAAGTTGTGTTTGGAATTTGTTACCGCGGAAAGGCATGAAACCTTCAGCTACTTCAGACGTGAGTGGACGATAAACATCCATTACCCATTCTGATACGTTACCTGCCATGTGATAAAGACCGTAGTCGTTTGGCCAGAATGAATCTACGCGATCAGAGATGTCGGCACCGTCGTTGAGACGACCCGCAACACCCATCATGTCGCCTTTTCCACGCATGAAGTTAGCTTGGATAGCACCGGCATATTGCTCTTCTTCTTGACGAACGTAATGGCCATCCCAAGGATAGATACGGCGGTCGTTGATGTTTTCTGAGTTAGGGTCGAGGTTTCCGATGAGGCCCATGGCTGCGAATTCCCATTCTGCTTCTGTTGGCAAGCGGTAAGAAGGCAATAAGATACCGTCTTCCATTTTGACTGGACGCGTGCCCAAACGACCGTTGTCCATGTCTGCATAAACTGGATCGTAGTTTTCGAGTTGGTAAGGATCGCGTGGAACAGATCTTTTGGTTTTGGAATCGACTTTAGGTTTTGGCTTGCTGTCTTTGTTGACGACGTAACCACCTTCAGATTCTACAGTATAGTTACCATTGAGGTAGTTTTCTGTAGAGAACATGTTCTGTGGAACAGAAGCATATTTTTTATCGTAGTTCGGGTTGTTGGCAGCACCTACATCTGCTGATCCTTCTTCGGCAAAATGCCATTTCAAGATGCCTTCGCGAACGAGGATAGCTTCATTGACACGGTCAGTGCGCCATTTACAGAAGTCGTTTGCTTGCAACCAAGAAACACCAACTACTGGGTAGTCGCGGTAAGATGGGTGACGCAAGTAGTAATTCACGTATTTTTCGCGGTAGCCTAATGCAGTTCTCCAAGCGAGTGTGTCAGGCAAGCATTTTTTGTACACGTGCGGATAAGTTTTGTAATAAACGCGGCGCATCCAGTACATATACTCTAACCAATGGAAGTTAGTGACTTCAGTGCGGTCCATGTAGAAAGAGGCAATCGTCACGCGAGAAGCGCGTGCATTCCAGTCAGACATCACGTCTTGTTCTGTGCGGCCCATTGTAAAGGTACCGCCTTCAATCATGACTAAACCTGGGCCTGTTTCTTGCTCGCGGGCATCGAATTTTTCAAAACCACCATTTTTGTAGTTATTGAATTCCCAACCCGTAGCTGAAGAGCGCTCTTTAGAACACGAAGAAAGCACTAACATTCCTGTCAGTGCAATTCCGAAGATGTTTTGAATCAATCGCTTCATATTTTTTTGCGTTTATAACGTAAAGTTCTGTTTATTCGTTTGGTTACACTTAGAAAGACGGACAAGACGTTTTTCTGAAGTTTTTAGGTTTTTTCTTGCATTTGAGGTTGATACCCATAGAAATTTCATGGGAGCCACCTGATATGCCATTACCTAATTTGGATACAGTTAGGTCGTAACTGTAACCGACTTTAAATTTGTCTGTGTTGATACCAACGGTCATGATGAAGGCATCGCGGTTGCGGTACCAAGCACCAACTGTAAAGTTTTCGTATTTGAGGTAGGCACCAATATTGAGTTCTTGGAACCCGTTTTGGTATTGGTAAATGATGTTTGGCGACAAGAAGGTAGTGCTGGAGTAGCGACCTCTTTGACCTAATTTGATATTGGCACCCATGTGGCCCGTAACGCGAATAGGTAAACGAGATTCGCCGAGGATCATGGATTCGTCCGGGCGATTGAGGTGATGACCTGCCACTCCGAAATAAAAGTTTTTAGTGAATCCGACGGCGCCAAAGCTGACGTCAAAGAAACCTCTGCGTCCGTTTCCGCGCGGCACATCTCCGGTTTGGTAGATGAAGCCGCGACGCGGGTCGATCATGTCGCCGAAAGTAAGTTTGTCCCAGTCTAGGAATTTTTGAAAGTAGGCCGCGCGTGCACCAAACATGATGGAAAACTTGCGCGTGATTTTCGCATTGTAAGAATAGATGCCACCAATCATGGAAGTTTGGATGGTGCCCTGACCTTGCACATCGTGCATGGCGAGCAAACCAAAACCACCAGATATATTTTTGGCGTAGGTATCGTATGCTGCCGCGTAGGTAACGTAATTGCCGGTTAGTTGCGGCCATTCGTTGCGGTAATTTAACGAAACTCTAGGACAACCTGACGAGCCTGCGAGGGCAGGATTTAAGTAGGTTGGGTTGGCATAGAATTGCGTAAAAGTAGGGTCTTGAGCCCACGATATTGAGCTCATTATCAGTGTAATGAGGCTAATCTGAGCGACTAGAAGCGGTTTGACTATTTTCACGAAAGTTGGTTTTAGCACGAACAATCTTAACGTTATTCAGGTTTCAAAGGTTACAAATATCGAATATTTATTCAAATAAAATAAATAAATTGACGTTTTTCTAGCGCTTAAAACTCCAAGTTTCATGATTTATTTTCGCAATTGCTTTCTTTTTTTATGTTTAATCGCCAGCTTCTCCTCCGCTGCGCAGGTCCAAACCATCGTTTTAGATTGGGCCGGTATCGAGCGTGTAACGATAGGTGAGGAAGGCTATGATGTCCAAACAGTTAAAGGTTTTGGTCTCGATAATGGCCAACCATTTTATGCCTTACAACAGAAGCATGGATCGATTCAGCAAGAAGTTGAAATTTTAAATGCAGTGTACGAAAAAATACCTAAAGCGCAACAGTTGATTTATGAGCGTTTGGGGGCGGCTTTTTCAGATCAAGCTCAGATCGAGGCTAAAATTGTTTCGGAAGGTGGTCAACCATTATTCTCGTGTTATATTTTGCCAATGCGCACTTTGAATGGTTCACTAGAGCGCTTGGTTCAAGTAGATTACCGTTTCAAAGCAAAGACTAATTTTCAGACTAAAGATTACGTAAGTTCTTCTGTCTTGGGTAGTACCACAGGCAAATGGTATCGCATTGCTGTCAATAAGGATGGGATATATAAAATTGACAAAGCCTTTTTAGAAGCTTGCGGATTCAATACCACCAATTTGAATCCGGCGCATATTCATATATACGGCAACGGAGAAGGGGTTATTGCGGAAGCGAATTCGAGCCCAATTACAGATGATTTAGCTCAAAATGCAATTGTGGTTAGCGGAGAAGCTGATGGCGTTTTTGACGGCAATGATTATGTGCTTTTTTATGGTTGGGGTGCGCATCGATGGGAGCTCTCAGGAGGCAATCAATACAATCAGGTGAGACATCCTTATTCAGATCAGTCCTACTATTATATTTATATCGGTTCAGATGTTGCCCCATTGCGCATTGCCGATGCACCTGTCATAGACGCGCCTGCGGATACACTTATAAATGCCTATGACTACCGGGACGTCTATGAAAACGACCTCGAAAACCTGGTGAAGGGCGGGCAGCGTTGGTACGGTGAGGAATTCGATGTCAATCTGAGTCAGAATTTCAATTTTACGATAGGAAACGTGACTTCAGAACCTATACGTTTTCAGGTGTCCTACGCCTCTAATTCGAGAACGACAGGAAATCAAATTACGCTCAAAAACGGCTCTGAATTAATTGGTCAAATGGTCATGCCGCATTCGGGATCTTATTTCCAACGCGGCACACTACTTTGTGCTGATTCTACGCCTAGTTCGGCAATTAACCTGACACTGACGGTCAATAGATTGAATCCAAACGTGGTTACTTATCTAGATCGTATCCTGATCAACGCCCAACGCAATTTGATACTTGCGGGTTCTCAGCAGAATTTTCGTGTTTCGAAATGGGGTGTAGCAGCTAACTGGGCAAGTTATCAGATCGGCAGCGTGAATGCGAGTACTTTTGTTTGGGATGTCAGTGACCGCCACACGCCTGTACGCATGGCGCTCACCGTTCAAGGAAATCAAGGTACTTTCAAAACTGCAGCTGGCTACAAGGAAATGGTCGTGGCGAGTGGGGTGTCGTTTTTCACGCCAGAAAAAGTGGGTAGTGTTTCGTATCAAAACTTGCATCAGCTTCCGTTGGCAGACTATTTAATGGTCTCGCCTCCAGATTTTTTATCAGAAGCCAATCGCTTAGCTGAATTGCACCGCGCAAATGGCCTCACCGTACATGTTGTGCAACCGCAAGCCATCTACAATGAATTCAGTTCCGGCATGCAAGACCCTGGTGCCATTCGCCGTTTTGTCAAGATGTTCTATGACCGCGCTTTACAAAATGACCCGAGCGCCAAGCCAAAGTATTTATTGCTTTTTGGCGACGGTACTTACGATCCTAAAAACAGAGAGCCAAATAACAATAATTTCATCGTGACCTATCAGATGCTCATCAGTGAAAATGCCACAGATGCCATGGTGGTAGATGATTTTTTTGGCTTACTAGATGATGCCGAGGGCATGAGTGCGGCAGATATGATGGATATTGGTGTAGGGCGCATTATTGTCAGCAGCAGTTTGCAGGCCAAGCAAATGGTAGATAAAATTGAGCATTACATGAAGAATGGCTCCAATTTCTATCCGGTCACGAGCTCTTGTTGTATGGGTACCCAAACCGATAAAACTTTTGGCGATTGGCGCAATCAGTGCCTGATCATGACCGATAACCGCGAGGGGGGGTATTTCATCAATACAGATGCGGAACCGCAGTATGGGATTTCTAAAATGTTGAATCCAGAAATCAATTATAACAAGCTTTACATGGACGCTTTTCCTAAGGTCATAACTGCTGGTGGCGAGCGCTTTCCGGCAATGGTCAATTCCATAGATGCTAATATCCAACGAGGTGTGCTTGTGGCCAACTATATTGGCCATGGAGGAGAGGTTGGTCTGGCCGAAGAACGCGTCGTAGGGATAGATCAAGTGAATAGTTGGAGTAACATCCATGCTTTACACCTTTTTGTGTCTGCAACTTGTGAGTTCACGCGCTTCGACGACCCCGAGCGCGTGTCAGCAGGGGAGTGGTTGTATCTTAATCCGGCAGGGGGGGCCATTGCCATGCTCACGACAACACGTTCTGTTTACTTTGGGGTGAATAGCAATATTGGTATCAAATTGATTGAGCGCGTCTTTAACCGCTACCCGAACGGCGAGGCGTATGAGTTTGGTGAAATTGCCCGCAGAACCAAAAACGCTGCATCTGTGAGCTCCTCCAATAAGCGTAGTTTCACGCTCATCGGCGACCCTGCTTTGCGTTTGGCTTTGCCCCGTTACCGCATCGTAACAGACAGTATCAATGGCCTCGACCCACAGCAGCAACTCGATACACTGCGCGCCCTAAGCAAAGTGAAGATCAAGGGCCATGTTGAAGACTACAGTGGCGCTGTGCTCTCGAATTGGAATGGCGTACTCACCCCAACGGTATTTGATAAGCGAAAAGTTCAAAATACACTTGGTCAGGATGAGGCTTCACCAATCATTTCTTACGAGCAGCAAACCAATCGCATTTACCGCGGTCAGAGCAGTATTACTAATGGTTACTTTGAGTTTGAATTTGTGGTGCCTAAAGACATCGCACTGCAAATTGATTTTGGAAAAATATCGTATTATGGCCACAACGGGCAGGTAGATGCACAAGGATTTGATACTTTATTTTATGTGGGTGGTATTGATCCGAACGGCGTTTCAGACGACCAAGGCCCAACAGTACAACTTTACATGAACCAAGAAGGTTTTGTGAATGGGTCGGTAACCGATGAAAACCCGGTGCTCTTGGCCAAAGTCACCGATGAAAATGGCATCAATACGGTGGGCAATGGCATTGGTCACGATATCGTTGCTGTGCTCGACGGGCAAAGTGCTCAGCCAATTGTACTCAATGATTTTTATGCGGCCAATCTAGATGCTTACCAGTCTGGGGAGGTGCGTTATCAGTTTCAGAATTTGAGCCCGGGCCCGCACACTTTGTCGTTTAAAGTTTGGGATGTCAATAATAATTCATCCACTTCGCAGATAGACTTTGTGGTGCAAGCTAAAGAAGCGCCAGTGTTGCAGCACGTGCTCAACTACCCAAATCCGTTCACTACCCGCACAGAATTCATGTTTGAACACAACCAATCTTGTTCTTCTTTGGATGTGCAAATTCAAATCTTCACTGTGTCTGGTCGCTTGGTCAAGACAATTGCTCAAGAAGTGCCTACAAGTGGCTTCAGAATTTCCGGTTTGTATTGGGACGGTCGCGATGATTTTGGCGATGAACTCGCAAGAGGAACTTATCTTTACCGCTTAAGGGTACAAACGCCTGATGGCGCTTATGCAGAGCAAACCGAAAAACTTGTGATCTTAAAATAAAAATTCCTCAAATTCCCTATCTTTACCCTCTCTATGAAAAGTTCCGGATTTTACACATTAGCACTCAGTATTTGTTTGGTATTCGTTTCTCAAAACGCTTTTGCGCAGCCCACGGGCGGTTCTGGCGTTACAGACAACGACCTACAGCTCAATACCCTTACAACTTCATTGCCTTTCATGGCCATTACCCCAGACTCTCGCGCAGGCGGTATGGGCGACGCCGGAACAGCCTTGAGTGCCAACTCTACATCGGTCTATTGGAATACCTCGCTTTTAAGTTTTGCCAAGCAAAAATCTGAGGTAAGTTTGTCTTACACACCGTGGTTGCGTCAATTAACAAACGACATCCATTTGTCTTATTTAGCAGGGTACAAGCAACTCAATAAAGTGCACTCTATTGGTGGTGCGCTGCGTTATTTTAGCCTTGGTGAAATCACTTTTACGGATATCAACGGCGACGTCCTCCGCGACGACAAACCAAGCGAGTTTGAGCTTGTAGGTGCCTACGCATTCAAATTAGCTGAACGTTTCAGTATTGGTGTCAACGGTAAATTTGCTTACTCGAACTTAACGGGCGGCTTAACTGTTGCGGGCGTCAATACCAAGCCAGGTGTAGTAGGAGCGGCAGATTTGTCTTTTAGTTATTTCAATGACGACGCACATATCGGTAGTACAGACGGTACCTATACCTTCGGCATGACCATCAATAACATCGGCAACAAAGTCTCTTACTCTGAGTTGTCTCGACGCGATTTCATCCCGATGAACCTCAAGATTGGAAACAGCTTTTTAGCTGAGTTCGACGAATACAATAAGGTTACTTTTTCGGTAGACCTTCAAAGGTTATTGGTCCCGACGCCAGCTATTTACAAACTGATCAACGGCGATTACGTCATGCTCGCAGGTATGGACGGCGATGTCGGTATCATTACCTCCATGATGCAATCTTTCTACGATGCGCCAGGTGTTTTGGCCGAAGATGAAAATGGCGATTACATCCAAAACACAGCAGGTTCTTACGAAATTGTCAAAGGAACCCGCCTCAAAGAAGAATTAGCAGAAATCAATATTGCTGCTGGTGCGGAGTGGTGGTACAGCGATGTATTGGCTCTGCGCGGTGGTGTTTTTTATGAAAACAAAAACAAAGGAAATCGCCAGTTCTTGAATTTAGGTGCTTCTCTCAAGTACAATATGTTTGCCATTGACTTCTCTTATTTGGCCTCTCTCAACGGTCGCCAGAGCCCATTGGCCAATACCCTGCGCTTTACTTTGCGCCCCAATCTA